>JAQXFY010000164.1 GCA_029006015.1 bacterium | reverse complement strand
CTGGATAAGCTGGAGCGCATGACGTGCAGCCTGACGGGCGGCGAAACCGTGCTGACGGTTTTTGCCCAAAGCAAAACGCTGTTATCCCCTCAGGAGCAGGCTTCCCTGTTGCATGCGCTGGAACAGGCGCTGCCCCGCTATGCCGATATCCGGCTTTATATGCGTTACCCGGCGTTAAAGGAAGATTTTATCCGGAAGCCCGATGCATACCGCAGCGCGCTGTGCGGGGCGCTGCGCGTGTTGGCCGCACCGTGCGCGCGCATGCTGTCGGGGGCGGAGTTATCCGTCCGGGAGGGTATGCTGGTTATTGGCGTGGACGAGGTCACGCTGGGATATATGCAAAAGCGCAACTGTGGGGAGGCCATCCGCCGCGCTGTGCAGCAGCTTTTTGGCCTGGATATGGCCGTGGAGCTGGAGCAGACGCGCACCCTGCAGGCGGAGCGCATCCAGAGAGCGCTGTTTGCCGCGCCCAGCGCGCCGCCGCCCGTGTGGGAAGGGGAAGCGCCGCCGGAAATGGAGGTCCCTGCGCCGCCCCCGCTGCCGGAAGAGGACCGCGTGCTGTATGCATCCCCGGTCCCGGCGCCCAAAAAGGCCAAGCCGCAGGCCGAGGGGGAAGAGCAAGCACCCGATAAGGCTTTCCGCAAGCTGGAGCCCGCCGTCAAGGGCGAGCTGCTGCTGGGCCGCATGCCCCGGGGGGAAGCCATTGCCATGGCCGATATTGCCGAGGATTCCGGCGTGGTGCTGGTGGTGGGCAAGCTGATTCGCGTCGAAAGCAAGCCCCTTAAAAAATACCGCGATGAAAAGCATAATACCCTGCTGCTGATGGATCTGACCGATGGTACCTCCTCCATTACGGCCAAGGCGTTTACCGCGGCGGATACCGCGGCGGATTTTGAAAAGCTGGTTAAAGGCAATACCCATGTGGCGGTGCGCGGCCAGGTGGCGATGGACCGATATCAGGGCGAGCTGGTGCTGTTAAACCCCGATATCGCCAAAGTGGCCGCGCCGGTTAAAACCGATGATGCCGATATCAAGCGCGTGGAGCTGCACCTGCATACCAAAATGTCTGCCATGGACGGCCTGGTGGATATTGGCGAGCTGGTTGCCACCGCCAAGGCCTGGGGGCACGATACGCTGTGCGTGACCGACCACGGCGTGGTGCAGGCCTATCCGGAAGCTTACGAAAAAACAAAGCCAGCCGGCATCAAACTGGTATATGGGGTGGAAGGCTATCTGGTGGATGATTCCGCCGGCATCTGCGAAGGCGATGCCCCGCTGGATGCGCCCATGGTGGTGTTTGATCTGGAAACCACCGGCTTATCCCCTGCGCACGATGCCGTTATCGAAATCGGCGCGGTTAAGGTGGTGGGCGGGGAAATTGTCGATCGTTTTTCCACCTTTGCCGATCCGGAGCGCCCCATTCCCCCGCAGATCACCAAATTAACGGGCATTGTCGATGCCGATGTTAAGGGCGCGCCCACTTCCCGCCAGGCCATCGAGCAATTTTTGGCCTTTGCCAATGGCTGCACGCTGTGTGCGCATAACGGCATCGGCTTTGATGTCGGCTTTTTGAAGGCGGCTTTTGCGGTGGAAAACCCTGTTTTGGACACGCTGCCGCTGGCACGCAGCCTGTTCCCGGGGCATAAAAGCTATAAGCTGGAGGCGCTGTGCAAGCGCATGCAGGTAAAACTGACCGGCGCACACCGCGCCGTCAACGATGCCGAGGCGCTGGCCAAGCTGTACCTTAAAATGCTGCCTGCCATACGGGAAAAGGGCAATACGCTGGAGGAGATCAACCAGCATTTGGTGCCCGCACCCGAAACGCAGAAAAGCTACCATATCATCCTGCTGGTCAAAAACAAGCAGGGCCTCAATAACCTGTACAGGCTGATTACCGAATCTCACCTGGAATATTTCCATAAGCAGCCGCGCATGCCCAGACGGCGCATCCAGGCGCTTAGGGAAGGGCTGCTTATCGGCAGCGCGTGCGAGGCGGGCGAGCTGTATTCCGCCGCCGTCGCCGGGGCGGATGATGCCAGGCTGCGCGCCATCGCTTCCATGTATGATTACCTGGAAATCCAGCCTGATGGAAACAACGCCTTTTTGCTGCGCGAAGGGCGCGTTGCCGATACCGAGGCACTGCATGACATCAACCGGCGCATCCTGCGCCTGGGCGACAGCATGGGCAAGCCCGTGATTGCCACGGGGGATGTGCACTTTTTGCGCAAGGAAGATGCCATTTTCCGCGAAATTTTAATGACGGGCATGGGCTTTGATGATGCCGGCCTGCAGGCGCCGCTGTTTTACCGCACCACGGGCGAAATGCTGGAGGAATTTGCTTACCTGGGCCGGGCAGATGCCCATCGCGTAGTGGTGGAAACCCCGCGTAAACTGGCGGCCATGTGCGAAACGCCCATGCCTTTCCCGGATACCACGCATGCGCCCAACATTGCCGTGGCCAACGAAGGCATCCTGTCCTCCGCCCATAAGCGAGCCATCGATCTGTATGGCGATCCGCCGCCGGAAATCGTAACCGCGCGGCTGGAGCGGGAATTAAATTCCATCATCGGCAACAACTTTGGCACGTTGTATTGGATCGCCCAGCAGCTGGTGGCCAAATCCATGAAGGATGGGTATTTGGTGGGCTCGCGCGGGTCGGTCGGCTCGTCCTTTGCGGCAACGATGGCCGGCATATCGGAGGTTAACCCCCTGCCGCCCCATTACCGCTGCCCCAAGTGCAAGTTTTCCGATTTTAATGTGGATAAGGAAACCTATACCGTCGGGCCCGACCTGCCGCTTCGGGATTGCCCGCGCTGCGGCACGCCGTTGGCACGGGAAGGGTACGATATCCCCTTCGAGGTCTTTTTGGGCTTTGACGGCGATAAGGTGCCCGATATCGATTTAAACTTTTCCGGCGAATACCAGCCCACCATGCACCGCTATTCGCAGGAGCTTTTAAAGCAGTTTGGCGGCAGCGTGTACAAGGCGGGTACCATCGGTACGCTGGCCGAGCGAACCTGCTTTGGCTATGTTAAAAAATACCTGGAGGAAAAGGGCAAAAACCTGCCCCTGGCGGAGCAGAATCGCCTGGCGGCCGGCCTTGGCGGCGTCAAGCGCTCCACCGGGCAGCACCCGGGGGGCATGGTTGTTGTGCCCGACGGGGTGGATGTATACGATTTTACCCCCCTGCAATACCCGGCGGATGACAAAGAAGCCGGCATGATTACCACGCATTTTGATTTTGGTTCCATGAAGGAGCGGCTGGTTAAGCTGGATATCCTAGGCCACGATTATCCCACCATGATCCGCATGCTGCAGGATCTAACCGGCGTGGAGGAGGTGCCCGAGTGCGATCCGGGCATCATGGAGCTGTATCATTCCACCGCCCCTTTGGGCGTAACGGAGGAGGATATCGGCACCGCCATGGGCACGCTGGGGCTGCCGGAATTTGGCACGCCCTTTGTGCGCGGCATTTTGCAGCAAACCAAGCCCACCACCATGGACGAGCTTATCCGCATCATGGGCCTTAGCCACGGCACCAACGTGTGGCTGGGAAACGCACAGGATCTTATCGCAAACGGCACGGTACCCCTGAAGGGGTGTATCTGCAACCGCGATGATATTTTGCTGTACCTGCAAACCCGCATCAAGCCATTGGATGCTTTTATGACCATGGAAAGCGTGCGCAAAGGCAAGGGATTGGTACTTAAAAAGCGCGGCGATATCGAGCCGGACATGCGCGAGGCCGGCGTGCCGGAATGGTTTATTGAATCCTGCAAAAAGATATCCTACATGTTCCCCAAGGCCCACGCGGTGGCCTATACCATCATGGCCAACCGCATTGCCTATTTTAAGCTGTATTACCCGGCGGCCTTTTACGCCGTTATCTTTACCGTGCGCGGGGATTTTGATTATTTTGAAGCCTGCACGGGCATCGATGGCGTGCGCGCACACCTGAAGGAATTAAGCGAAAAGGGCAATGATATTACCGATAAGGAAGAAAAAAGCGGCATCGTGCTGCAGATTTTGCTGGAGATGCTGTGCCGGGGCATCAAACTGCTGCCGGTGGATTTGTATGCCTCCCAGGCGGAAAAGTTCGGGGTGGAGGAAGGCGGGCTGCGCCCGCCCTTTACGGCGCTGCCCGGCCTGGGGCCTTCCGTTGCCCAAAATATCGTGCGCGCCAGGGAAGAAGCGCCGTTTTTATCGGTGGAAGATCTGGCGTTGCGCGGCAAAGTCAACAAAGGCGCCATCGAGCTGCTGCGCCGGGGCGGGTGCCTGGCAGGCATGTCGCAATCCAACCAGCTGACGCTGCTGGATGATATCTAGGCGCCAAAGGGCGCGCTGGGCAGGGCGGCCTCAAGCTGAAAATGCCGGCGGCGCCGGGTTTTCCGGCAGCCCTTTTTGCAACCTGACAGGGGCAATGGGCCCGCCCCAAACCCGATAGGGCCTGCGCAGGGGACTTGGGCGGGGAAGCAACGGTGAAAAATAGGAAAATTATCATAAAAAGCCGGATTTTCAGGGCGTTTATTGATGATGGATATTGAAATGCCGGGCTGCATATGCTAGAATAAAAGTGTGCGTAGGACGGTAGTAGACGCAACGGTTCAGATGTGGATGTAAGAGTGGGGGTTGTTCCCGCTCTTTTTTATGACAGTGCAACCGCAGGCGCGGCCCCGGCACACGGATGGGGCCCATCCTGTAAACAGGCGTGTATACGCGATCGGATAAGAACAGGGGTTGAAAAACATGAACACGGAATTCATCGAGGCACTCGGCCAATTGGAGAAGGAACGCGGCATCAGCAAAACCATCATTTTTGAGGCGATCGAGGCGGCGCTTATTTCCGCCTACAAGCGCGACCATAGCCCCAATGAAAATATCAACGTGCTGTGCGACAGGGAGACGGGCGATATCCATATCTTCCGCTCCTGCATCGTGGTGGAGGAAGTGACCGACGAGGCCACCCAGATTTCCCTGGAAGATGCCCGCCGCATCAACCGCGTGTATGAGCCGGGCGATACGCTGGAGTTGGAGGTAACCCCCAAATCCTTTGGCCGCATCGCGGCGCAGACGGCCAAGCAGGTGGTCATCCAGCGCATCCGCGAGGCCGAGCGCGGCATGATTTTCGAAGAATATGCCGAAAAGGAAAACGAGATGCTGACGGCCATCATCCAGCGCGTGGAAAAGGATATGGTCTTTGTCGAACTGGGCCGCACGGAAGGCCTGCTTCCAGCAAAGGAGCAGCTGCCTGGCGAGGTGTATGTGCCAAACGAGCGCCTTCGCGTTTATGTGGTGGATGTGCACAAGGCTTCCCGCGGCGCGCAGGTTACGGTATCGCGTACGCATCCGGGGCTGCTCAAGCGCCTGCTGGAGATGGAGGTGCCCGAAATCGCTTCCGGCGTGGTGCAGATCAAATCCATCGCGCGCGAGGCGGGCAGCCGCTCCAAGGTGGCGGTTTTCTCCACGGATGAGGAAATCGATGCCACGGGCGCCTGTGTGGGACGTGCCGGCACGCGCATCGAGCGCGTGGTGGAGGAGCTGAAGGGCGAAAAGGTGGATATCATCGAGTGGTCGCCCGATCCGGCGCGCTTTATCGCCAAGGCGCTGTCGCCCACGCGCGTGCTGATGGTTTACCTGAACGAGGAGGAAAAGGCTGCGCGCGTTATCGTGCCGGACAGCCAGCTTTCCCTGGCCATCGGGCGCGAGGGCCAGAACGCCCGCCTGGCCGTCAAGCTGACGGGGTGGAAAATCGATATCAAGCCCCAGTCCCACGTGGCCGGCATGGCGCCCGGGCCCAATGATTTCGGCGCCGGCGACTGGGTGGATGATGACGAGGAGGATGTCGAATTCGACCAGGGGCTCAGCATGGAAACAACGCTCAACCTGGATACCGATGACGATAGCATCTAAGGGAGGGAGAACATGCCCAAGGTGCGCAAGGTGCCCATGCGCATGTGCGTGGGCTGCCGGCAGATGAAGCCCAAGCGCGAGCTCATCCGCGTGGTGCGCCCGGCGGATGGCGGAGATGTACGGGCGGACCGTACAGGCAAACTGGCAGGGCGCGGGGCTTATATCTGCGCCAGCGAGGAATGCCTGAAAAAAGCGCGCAAGGCCAGGCTGCTGGAAAAGGCGCTTGAAACGCCCATCAGCGAGCAGACCTACGAGCAGCTATCCGTGGAGATGGAACGCCGTGAGCTTTCATTGCATTGAAGGCCTGCTGGGCCTGGCGGCCCGGGCCGGCCGCGTGGTGGCCGGCGCAAACGCGGTGGAAGCGGCCATCCGTAAAAAACGGGTAAAGCTGCTGGTGCTCGATGGCGGCGCCGGCGAGGCCACAAGCCGCAAGTTTTCCGCCCTGGCCGCTCAGGCCGGCATCCCGGTGCTGACGGGAAGCGAAAAAGGGGCGGGGCAGGCGGCAGGCGCGCCGGGGTGCGTGGTCATTGCCATCACAAGCTTGCCCATGGCGCAGGGCATGATCAAACGCTTTTCGGCGCAGGCGGCACCAGATGGGGTGCAGCCTGCGCGATAACCGAGCGGGATCCAACCCGCCGGGTCAAGGGGGATACGATTTCATGAGCGAAAAGGTCCAAATCTTCGAGGCGACTAAGAAAGCTGCGTCCAAGGCGCGTGACGCCCTGGAGGCACTGCGCACGGCTCAGCATGCCGCGGTAGACCGGTATCAGGCCGCGCGTCGCCTGGAGGAAGAGCTGCTGGCACAGGAGCACCAGCGGCAGTTGGCCATTGAAAAAGCGCGGGAAGAAGCCGAGTTGGCACGCGAATTGGCTGAGGAAAATGCGCGTCAGGAAGCCGAGGAACGGGGCGAAGCGGCCGGGGATGCGGTGGCTGCGCCGGCAGCGGCGGAGGAAGCCAAACAGCCGGAAGCTGCCAGCGATAAAGCCCCCGAAACGGCCGAGGCGCCTGTTGCCCAGCCGGAGGCCGGGGAAGAAAAGGCGGCCAGGCAGGAGCCCGTTACGCAGCCTGCCCCGCAGCCTGAGCCGGAGGTAAAAGCCGAGGCGGCACCCGAAAAACCGGTGGAGGCTCAAGCCGGGACAGAACAAAAGGCGCCGGAAAGCCAGGCGGAAAAGCCCGCGGCCAAGGCGGAGCCTGTCCGTGCGGCCAAGCCGGGCGACCGTGTGCCCATGCCCCCGCGGCCGGAAATCAAGCCGGCTGGCCCGCAGCGCCCGTTAAAGCCGGGCGACCGCGTAGCCATGCCGCCGCGGCCTGTTATCCGCCCGGCGGGCGAGCAGCGCCCCATCCGCCCCCAACAGGGAGGAGCGGCTGCCGGCCGGACGGGAGCGCGCCCCGGTGGCGGCGCAACGTCCGCGCGCCCGGGCGGCCCGCGCATGCAGGGCGGCTTTGGCGGCACCCGCCGCGGCGCCAAGCCGGAGCTTTCGCCCCCCGTGGAGAAGGAACGCGTCAGCAATTACGATCCCAACAAGAGTTCTTATCAGCGTGTATACGATAACGATAAGAAGGAAAAAACCAAGCGCGATATCTTCCGCCAGACGCTGGCGCAAACCGGCGGCGAGGATGAAGGGCGTTTCCGCCGCGTTAAACGCAACAATAAGCAGGCGGCTCCGCGCCCCGCACCCATCAAGATCGAATCCGCCGTCATTACCACCGATCAGGTTATGATCAAGGATCTGGCGGAAAAGATCGGCAAGCCGGCCAGCGAGATCATCAAAAAACTGTTCTTGCTGGGCACGATGGTTACCATTAACCAGGAGATCGATTTTGACACGGCCGAGCTGATCGCGGCAGACTTTGGCGTTACCCTGACGCATAAGCCGGAGAAAACCTTTGAGGAAGTGCTGATCGAGGAGGACCGTACCGACAGCGAGGAGGAGCTTATCGTCCGTCCGCCGGTGGTTACGGTTATGGGCCATGTCGACCATGGTAAAACCTCCATTCTGGATGCCATCCGCCGTGCGCATGTTGCCGAGGGGGAAGCCGGCGGCATTACCCAGCACATCGGCGCGTATGTGGTGGAAATCGGCGGGCGCGCCATTACTTTCCTGGATACCCCCGGGCACGAGGCTTTTACCGCCATGCGCGCCCGCGGCGCCCAGGTAACCGATGTGGCGGTGCTGGTTGTTGCAGCCGATGACGGCATCATGCCCCAGACGGTGGAAGCCATTGACCACGCCAAAGCGGCCAATGTGCCCATCATTGTGGCTGTAAATAAAATCGATAAGCCGGGCGCCGACGTCAACCGCGTTATGCAGATGTTGACGGAGCATAACCTGGTGCCCGAAGCCTGGGGCGGCGATACCGTCATTGCCCCGGTGTCCGCCCTGACGGGCGAGGGCATCGATAACCTGCTGGAGATGATCCTGCTGGTTGCCGATGTGCAGGATTTGAAGGCCAACCCCAACCGACTGGCCAAGGGTACCATTATCGAGGCGCAGCTGGATAAGGGCCGCGGCCCGGTGGCAACGGTACTGGTGCAAAACGGTACGCTGCGCGTGGGCGATACGGTGGTAGCGGGTACGGCCTATGGCCGCGTGCGCGCCATGATGAACGATAAGGGCGAGCGTGTGCAGCAGGCCGGGCCTTCCGTGCCGGTGGAGGTGCTGGGCTTTGGCGAGGTTCCCGCGGCGGGCGATATCATGTACGCCGTGGAGGAGGATCGCCTGTCCCGCCAGGTGGCGGAGGAGCGCCGCGCCAAGCAGCGCGACCAGCTGCTCAAAACCCAGTCCCGCGCATCGCTGGACGATCTGTTTACCCGCATCAGCGAAGGCAATGTCAAGGAGCTTAACCTGATTATCAAGGCCGATGTGCAGGG
>JAQXFY010000163.1 GCA_029006015.1 bacterium | reverse complement strand
GTACAGGATGTCATAATCCCCCATCTCCCCATCCAAGGCAGACAACAGCTCCAGCATATCCCCGGCGCTGCCTGCGGCCTCCGGAAAATCGTTTAAAAGGTTTTCCGGCTGCTTATAATCGCCGGTTTGCAGATAATCGATCAGGATATTGGGCAGATGATGGGTTTGGCGATATACCTGCGTATATCCGCTGTCCGCCGCAAAGGTTTCCGGGAATAAAATGTATGGCGACATGCCGTTGGAAATCAAAAGATGGTCGCCCAGATCGGCAAAACGCTCGGTTCCCGAGCCCACGGAAAAAGTTTGCGGCAGCATAAAAACCGGGCAGGCCGTATAATCGCGCACATGGTACAGCCCCTTTAACGGGCCATTTTCCAGTTCCTTTAAATCGTGATAAACCTGATCCATCAGGCCGTCTATCCCGCCCTCCAGCTGAAGCTGCTCCATCATGGAGCCCCATACGGGATACCGCGTGCCGATGGGTTCAATCATGCCTTTTATCAGCGTCATCCCCCGGGTATCACCGGTAAAATGGTTGTTCTCCCCCGGCAGATTGGAACGCACGCTGCCTGTTGTATGCACCGCGATATCAAAATGCCGGGGCGTATCGGGCAGGCTGGCGTTAAAGCCGTCATACGTCGGCCGCGAATAGATCAACTTGTTGCCCTCCACGGGATAATAAGGGAAATACCCCGGCAGCATGGCGGCCTGGAAATTGGCATAAAACCGGGGGCTAGAGCCGGCATAGGCGATTCGGATGCACCCATCCGCCCCTACCTGATCACGCGGGATGACAAGGAAATCCCCCTCCCGGGTATAGCCAATGTTGCGCCCGCCGGATTGGATGGAAGAAATTTTATATTTGTGATACAGCGTCATAACATAGGCATCCCGATCGGGCTCCAGATCGGACAGCTGCATATCCAGCCTGGCGCTCAGGTTATTGAGGATATGGATATCCCCGCTGTAGGACCGGATGGAAAAGCCCGGCTCAATTTCCCCATCATATTCCTGCTCCAGGGCGCGGTACATGCGTTGATCGTAGGAGTAAAAGCCGGCCAGGCGCAAATCATACCGCACCAGCGAGCCGCGCAAAATGCCCCCGCCAACCAGGCATACGCCCGTCAAGGCCGCCAGCAACACGGCCATTCCCCGCTTGTAGCCGCGGCGGTTTTTATCCTGATACAAAATAAAGGCGCTTAAAAACAGCCAGAAAAACATCAGCAAAAAGCGGGAGGGTTCCGCCCAGGTGCCATATAACCAATCGATGCCGATGGAACGCGGCAGGCCATAGGGCGTTAATTCCAGATAATCCTTGATATGATAGATTGCATCGACCAACTTAACACTGGAAGGAGAAAAAGAATATATACTGGCCAGCTGCACAAAACGGTTGCTGAAGGTGGTGGTGCCGATCAGCAGAATAACCACAATAAAATAAGCCGGAAAGCGGTTATGGGGAAACAGGGCTCCAAGCGCTGCCCCCATCATGGCCGCTACAATGGGCAACAACAAATAATACAGCGTACAGGCAAGAAGCGTGTTGACCAAAAGCGGCGTATAATCCGGCAATTTGGCATAGCCCATCAGCGTAAAGGTAAAAACAATGGCGGCATAGGGCAGCGCCAACAGGGCCAGCACGCACAGCATGCTGCTTTGGGCATGCGCCACACCGCCCGGGTAAACGCACAGGCATTCCTCCAGCTTACGCCCCTTTACCTTTTCCATCATTTCATACCCCAGGTAGAGGAAAAGGGCATAGCCGGCCACCGCAACAGCCATAATTTTATAGTTAAAGATAAATGCATCGGCCGTATATCCGCCGGATGCACTGCCCGCCACATACGCATATGCGGTGCACAGATGATAGATAAGCCATCCCAACACCGCCAAATAAACCATGGACAGCCGTTTGCACCTGATAAAAATGCGCCATGCATGCCCAGTCAACCGCATGCCCTTCCCCCCGCTTCTTCAGGTTGAGCCCGGCCGGAATATCCGGCATCTGCACCAACCTTTCTTTGGTATATCAATCAAATCGGACGCACCCTGCTTTTACCCGCCATATGGCCCCATCCCGCCCCGTTATCCGCTGCCAGGCTACATTGCCCTGCCTATCCAGAACCGTTTTTGTAGCCAATGTTTGATTGAACCGGGAACCCTTTTACCATTTCCCACCAGGCCCATGGGCAAGGATGGCGGTGCATTGGATTGTATCTATACGCACTATAAAGCATTATATTTTTCCTGTCAATCGTACAAATCATATATTCCATCGCGCAAAACTACAAATAATTTTATAAAAATACAAAATATACAAAGCCCCATTCCGATTCCCCATATCCTTGCATGTTTTCTTTTCATATCATACGCATCCTATGACTATTTTCCCTGTCGCCATTTTCCCAAACCACCCCAAAAAGCCAGGCCCCGGGCCATATGGCCCGGGGCCTGGCTGAACAGCGCCTATCCAGGTTAAGCTGCATATATGATATATTCAACAATGTATGCCGCCAATCGCTCCGCGTGGGTTATCCCCTGTTGCCTCAGCCCCCGCCCACATCGGGCACGGCTTGCATTTCAAATTGCTCCAGCGCACGCCGCATGGCCGGACCATAGCTTTCCACCGCCTGCGCATAGCTCATTTTCCCTTCAAACATGGCGCCATACAGCTGCTCAAACGCACGCTTGACGCCATCGATGGACAGCATCGCACCGGGGGCCACCAGCTGCTCGTTATATTCCAGCAGGTTTTCAAACAGATCGAACACCACCTGGGTATGCTGCAGAGCTTCCGGCAGATTACCCGATTGATAATCCTGGAACGGCGAATATGGCTCCGGGCAAAAGTTGCCGATATACCACAGCCATGCATAGCCTATCTCCGGATTGGGGCTGCCCGCGCCAATCATGTAATAGCTGTCCCATACGCAAAACTGTACCGGCTGCTTGGAGGATGGGCCGGCCGGCAGCGGCACTGCCAGCCACTTATCCGGATGAAGATTGCCCTTTTCGTCCCCTACGCTTTGCGCCGCATGCCATACATCATAAAATAAATTAGCCTGCTGGCCGGAAGGGTTTCGCACCAGAAAATCCCCGGCCCCAACGCCATCCGATAAAATGCCCAGCATTTCCGCCACCCGGTTATCCTCAAGCGTCAGGCGCACGCCTCCGTTTTCCTGCGTATACAGCGCCGCATCGTTGACAGCCAGGGCAGAGGCCACCAGCTGCGTATCCATCACCAGCCCTCGCGA
>JAQXFY010000162.1 GCA_029006015.1 bacterium | reverse complement strand
TTCACTACCGAGGGGCTGGAAGTTTTTAACATTCTGACCGATGGCGGGCGCGAATTTGGCCAGTACCCCCTATCCATCTACGGTAAAGGCGTGCTGAAATTTTTCACCTTTATCGTACCCCTGGCGCTGGTGCAGTATTATCCGTTTTTATACCTGATCGGCCAAAGCACCAACCCCGTCTACCCGCTGCTGCCGCTGGCCGGCGCGGTGTTTATCCTGCCCTGCTATGGCATTTGGCGCATCGGGCTGCGCCACTACCGCTCTACGGGTTCCTGAAAACCGCTTTTCTATACATAAAACCGGCAAAGGGCCTGGCGCCCTGCCCTTTTGCCAAGCCCAAACGCGCCCGGCATACAGCCGGATGTTACCCATTATCCCACACCCCTGCGGCTAAATGGCGCAGCCTGGCCGTCGCCCTGGCCACAAGGCGGGAAATTTGCACCTGGCTTTTTCCCAGCACACGCGCCGCCTGGGCGCCCGTCATATTGTGCAGGATAACAAGCTGCACCGCCTGCCGCTCCTCTTGCGAAAGCCGGTCCAGCATCTGGCGGGCCAGCATACGGTCCTCCAGCCGTTCAAAGCCTTCCTCCTGCCTGGGAATGGCTATTTCATCGATATTACACGCGGCATGTGTGGCGCCCTCCAGCGCCGCACACTCTTCCGGGGACAGGTTCATCTCCCGCGCAACCTCGCGCACTGTTTTGCCGCCGGCCTGTGCCCTGCCCAGCTGCCCTGCCGCATGAACGGCCTGGCGCGGCATGTGTACCGCATGGCGCGCGCGCAGCAGGGCGCGCAGCTCGCCCTGGATCCAGGGTACCGCATAGGTGGCAAAGCTGCCCTTATCGGCTTGATAACGCGCAGCGGCCTCTATCAGCCCGCAGCGCGCGGCCTGGAGCAAATCCTCCCACTCCACGCCGGATACCCGGTGCCGGGCCGCCATGGCCGTGCAAAGCGCAAGATGATTGCAGATCAGTTGATCCCGTTCCCTGCCGGCGGTCATTCCCCCGCCCCGATGCGCCTAATCATGCGCACCAGGGTGCCACGGCCTTCGGCGGAAAACACTTCCACCTCGTCCATAAAGGTTTCCATCACCACAAAGCCCATGCCCGCGCGCTCCTCCACCGGGCCCGTGGTATAAAACGGGGTACGCGCCTTTTCCACATCGGCGATACCGCAGCCGTTATCCTCGATTTCTACGCACAGCACGTTGCCCGCCAACACGCGCACCCGGATGATGACGCGCCCCGGTGCTTCCTTGGGATAGGCATGGACAACGGCGTTTGTCATTGCCTCGCTGACGGCGGTTTTAATATCGGCCAGTTCTTCCACCGTGGGGTTAAGCCGGACGGCAAAAGCCCCCACCGCCGCACGCACAAAGGATTCGTTTTCCGAATAGGCCGGCACTTCCAGCATCATATCATTGGCCGTATTCATCCCGCCACCTCCTGAATATCCAAAATTTGATCCAGCCCGCTGATATGCATCACGCGCGCCACCTGGGGCCGCACGCCTTGCAGCATCATTTTGCCGCCAACAGGCTCCAGCTTGCGGTACCAGCCGATCAAAAGCCCAATGCCCGAAGAATCCATCAGGGTTACCCCCTGCATATCGATAATCAGCTGCCGCGGTGTTTGACAATGCATCAACAGCTGATAACGCCCCCGTAAATATGCCGCGGCATGGTGATCGATTTCCCCCGTCAGGGTAATGACCATCCGCTCCCCCTCCTGTTGCATCTGCATGGTTATCCCCTCCCTTATCGCGTAAGGGTTTCATTCGCCCTTGGGGGGCAAACTCCTTTGGCGAAAAGGTTCGAGTTTTGCCGAAGGAGGGATAATCGTTCGCGCAAAGCACCTGTTTTCACAGGCCTGCGGCAAAAGCCGCCCTATATGCCGTGTACACGCATATTTTACACCCCGCCAGACTATGTTGTACCACCAATCAAAAATGGAGGCGGGCAAAAACGATACCGGCATTAACACACACTTTAGCCGCAGCGTGGCGGTGGATATGCGAGCATATCAAAAAATTTTGCCGGGCCATGCGCCCCCTGGGCCAGCTGGTGCTGGCCTGGCTGAAGGCCATGCTGCGCGGCATAAAATCCAAAAAATTCAAAATGGCTTTGGGCATATTCCTGGGCAGCCTGCTTATCATCCTGTTAACCCTTCCCTATATGCTGGGCATCAACCCCTTCGCCCATATTTCCGAGGAGGATCTGATCAACCGCCAGCAATCCATGCGCGTGTATGACCGCTATGGCAACCTGGCGGCTATGCGCAGCGGCGTGGAGGAGCGCGTGCGCATCCCGCTAAGCGATATCCCGCAGGATGTCATCAACGCCTTTTTATCCTCCGAAGACGCGCGGTTTTACCAGCATATCGGTGTGGATGTGTGGCGCATCGGCGGGGCCATGATAGCCAACCTGAAATCCGGCAGCCGGGGGCAGGGCGCCAGCACCATCACCCAGCAGCTGGTGAAAAACAGCCTGCTTAGCACGGAAAAAACCTATACCCGGAAATTAAAAGAAGCGATTTTGGCCCTTATGTTGGAGCGCCAATATTCCAAGGATGATATTTTAAGCATGTACCTTAATTCTTCCTACTTTGGCAGGCGTGCCTACGGCATAGAGGCCGCAGCGCGGGCCTGGTTTTCCAAGCCCGCCTCCGAGCTTACGCTATCGGAGGGCGCCATGCTGGTGGGCATCCTGCCCGCACCCAACCGCTATTCCCCGGATAAGGACCAGGGCACCGCCCTCAAGCGCCGCAACCGCGTCATCAAAACCATGCTGGAGAAGGGCAAGATCACGCAAGACGAGGCTGATGCCGCCATCGCGCAGTCCCTGTCCGTCAGCCCCTATACACAGGTAGACGAGCATTACGGTTATTATATAGACGAGGTGCTGCGCGAGGCCATCCAGGTGCTTGGCATCAGCGCGGAAGAGCTGCTAAGCGGCGGATATCAAATCGATACCTGGCTTGACCCGGGCATGCAAAGCGCGCTGGAAAATGCCGTTGAGCAGGATGCCAATTTCCCTGCCGACCGCGACGGGGAGCCGGTGCAGACCGCGGCCGTTCTGGCCGATCCGCAAACCGGGGGGATCTATGCCATCGTCGGGGGGCGCGAATATACCGTGCAGCGCGGGCTCAATCGCGCCACGCAAATGAAACGCCAGCCCGGCAGCGCCATCAAGCCCATCCTGGTCTACGCCCCGGCCATCGAATACGCCAACTATTCCCCCGCCCATTTTGTATTGGATGAGGAAGAGGATTTTGCCGGTTATAAGCCCACCAACTCCGGCGGCACCACCTCAGGCTGGGTGACGCTGCGCCAGTCACTGGCCAAATCCCTGAACATTCCGGCTGTGCGGGTGTTATCGGATATCGGCATCAACACGGGCAAAATGTACGCTTCCCGCGTGGGCATTTCCTTTGAAAGCGATGACGATCATCTTGCCCTGGCGCTGGGCGGGTTTAAAAAAGGCGTTTCGCCGGTACAGATGCTGGGCGCTTACATGCCCTTTGCCAACGGCGGCCGCTACATCAAGCCCTGGCTGGTGCGCACCATCACCGATGCCCAGGGAAACGTGGTATACACCTGCAACCATACAGGTGAAACCGTGCTGTCCCGCGAAACCGCCTATTTGATGACCGATATGCTGATGGATGTCACATCCACCGGCACGGCGCGCGTCTTTGGCGAGCTGGGCGTGGCCGCCGCCGGCAAGACAGGCACCGTCGATTACCAGGGCGACGGCAACAAGGATGCCTGGATGGCAGCCTATACACAAAAGCTGTGCGGCGTGGTATGGATGGGATACGATTCCGGCAAAGCCCTGCCGGAAGGGGCGGTTGGCGGCAACCATCCCGCCCGGCTGCTGGCCCAGCTGTTCGCCCGCTTTGGCGGCAGCGCCGTCCAGGGTGCAACGCCGCCCGGCATCGTCCGGGTGCCGCTGGACAAGCAGGCCTTCAATCAGCATCGTTGGCAGATCGCCGATGACAATCAACCCGCCAAGGACATCATCATGGAGGTTTTTCGCATGGAATCCGCCCCCGGCCGCCCAACAGAAAGCGATTAGTCTGCACAAAGGCCCCGCCGGCTTTGATACCCGGCGGGGCCTGATTTCCATATAAACCGCACGAAGGGCTGTTCCCCTATGTTCACCGCAGGGGCAGCCGCATACCGGGCATACAGCCTGCAAACTTTTCTATAAAGCCGCGCCCCATTCGCGCAGCTTATCTTCCACATCCTGCAGCGATACCGTAGCCATGGCGCTAAAGCGGCAGGTGCGCGCCCGGCGCATCAGCTCCAGCCCCGTCTGGGCATCGCCCCCCCGGCGGCGCAGCAGCGCCAGGTGGTACAGCGTATCCGCCTGGTCGGGCTTTTCCTCCAGCGCCTGCTCAAACCATTTGGTGGCTTCCTCCCACTGCCCACGGCGGTAACAGATCTGCCCCAGGTTATCCAATATCACGGGATCGATGCAGTAATCCACCCCCTGGAGGTTGAGCGCATAGGCCTCATCCAGATGGCCCATGTCCATCAGCACATACCCCAGGCAGCCATACCATACCCGGCCGTTATAAATGCTTTCCAGCGAGCGCATTTCCTCGATGGCTTCTTCTCCCCGGCCAAGCTTCCAAACGGCCAGCGCCCGGTTGATGCGCGCCAGCGCGCGCTGCTGGGTTTTAAGCGGCTGCTCAAGCAAAAAATCAAACACATGAAGGGCCTGCTCAAACCGCCCATCCTGCAGCAGCAGCACTCCATACGCCGCAAGGGGCGCCACCCCGGTAAAGCCGGATGCCCACGCGGCATCATAGCCCGCCAGCGCGGCCTCATATTCCCCGCGGCGATGCACGGTTAAATAGGTTTTCCAAGCCTTCATGTTGCCCGTTACGGACATGTTTTGGCCTCCTTTTGTTGCAGGCGGGCGATACGCCAAAGGATATCCTCCCGCTCCATTGCATTGGCGCACGCCAGGGCCTTTTGGGCGCAGGCAAGCGCTTTGCCATAGTTTCGTTCCCGGTGTTCCCAATACTTGGCCATTTCCACATAGGGCCCGGCCCCGCCCTGGCCGGCCGATGCCATGTCCTGCCAGGCCAGGAAGGCATCCTCATAGCGTTTTTCCCGCCTGAACATCAGCGCCAGCGCCTCCCGCGCCGCGCCATCCAGCCCATCCTGCACCGCAGCATACAGCGCCCTGGCCTTTTGCTTATCACCCGCGCGCTGGTACAGCCTGGCAATGCAATAGATATCCTCCGGATGCGTGCATGCCCCCAGCGGATCGGCCAGCATGCCGCACAGCACGGCAGCAAGGGACACCATGTTTTGTACATCCAGCGCATTGTGGCGCAGGATATCCTCCAGCAGGCTTTGGTCCCGTTCCTTTAAAAAACGAAAGTAGCGCCCGGGAATTTCGCTTCCCGCCAGATCGCCTTCCCGCCGGTAGCCCAGCACGTTTTCCTCCAGCGCCTGCTGGCCCATGCGGGGCAGCCTTTTGGAAAAAATGCGGCGCGCCAGCTGATACAGATCGATCTGCAGCTGCGGATAGGGAATGCTTTGCCTGGCCAGCACCGCCCGGCTTTTCAGCATGGGCAAATCAAAGGTTGCCCCATTAAAGGTAACCACCGCCTCGGAGCCGGCCAGCCTTTTGGCCAGCGCATCCAGCACCCCGGCTTCCCCCGGAAAATCCAGGCCAAGCAGCTGCTCGATAACCAGGCTGTCGCCTTCAAAGTAGGCCAGGCCCACCAAAAAAACCATGCCGCCTGCCCCCAGGCCGGTGGTTTCGGTATCCAGAAACACCAGGCTGCGCGCATCCATAGCCTGGCCCAGGCAGCCGGGTTTTAATCCCAGCAGCGAAACATCCTGCCACAACAGGGCTTCAGGCGGGATGCAGCCCACCCCGCGGTCGATGGGCACGCGCAGGCTTTTCCACCACACACGCGTTTGATCCACCTGCTGGCCGATGGGCGGCCGCTCATTTTCATGCTGCTGCGCCGTTTGCTGGGCATACAGATCAAGCTTCAGGGGCCTTGCAGGCATTGATCCACTCCTCCAACAGCCGGCCGGCTGCTTCCTTATCCCCATCCGGGCCGATGCACGCCGGGCACCCGCCCTGGCAGCTGCACTGCATCAGCTGCTCCCGGGCAGCCTCAAGCAGCGTAGGCATCAGGCCGACAAGCTTTTCCGCCAGCCCGACGCCGCCGGTATAGGCATCATATAAATAGATGGTCGGCCTGCCGGTATGGGGCGAGCGCACCTGGCATACCACGCGAAAATCCCGCGGATCGCACAACAGATAGACGGGCGCCAGGCCGGCCAGCAGGTTGGATACGCCAACAAGCGCATCCTGCAGGCGGGATTTTTCCATCGTCCAGCGTCCTTCCTCCAGCGACAGCCAGCAGGCCGTGGTATGCACCGTGGTATCGGGCAGCTGTACCTTTCCCCAACCGATATTTTCGTGCGTATCGAACTTGATTTTTTTAAATACCGAAACCATGCTGGTAACGCGCACATCGCCAAGCGCCAGCATATCGCCCTGGCCGTATCTTTCCCATTCATCCAGCACGGATAGCTCGATCTGGGTATCGGCATCGGTATAATAATCGGCGTCCACCTCGCGCACGAAAGCCTTTTTCTGCTCAAAATCCAGCTTCTCCACCTGGTAGGAGCGTGCCTCGTGCAAATAAATGGCTTCCTCGTGCAGCATGGTTTGCGCACCCATACGGTCGGTTTCGCCCAGCACGCGGGGCTCCGGATTGGTGATATCGATGATGGTAAAAACATCCCCCGTCGCCGAGCGCAGCGAAATTTCCTGCGTTGGGAACACGTCGGCGGCACTGAAATACCATTTGCCCCCGGTATGGCGGGCCACACCCTCCTGCTGCAAATATTCCAGCGCGGATTCATCCGCCGCACCAAAGGTTTCCCCTTCCTCAAAGGGCAGCTCCGCCAGCGCGCACTTGAGGTGATTCATCAGGATATACAGGTTATCCGGGGCAACATGGCCGTTTTCGGGCGGGGCTTCAAAAAAGAAATCCGGGTGGCGCATCATGTACTGATCCAGTGGGCTGGAGGTAGCCACCAGCACCGCCGCGCTGACCCCTTGCCTGCGCCCGGCACGCCCGGCCTGCTGATAGGTGCTGGCTACGGAACCGGGATAGCCACAAAGGACGCATGCTTCCAGGCTGCCGATATCCACGCCAAGCTCCAGCGCATTGGTGGATACCACGCCGCGGATGCTGCCTTGCCTAAGCCCACGCTCGATCTGCCGCCTCAACCCCGGCAGATAACCGCCCCGGTAGCCCCGGACGGCATCGGCCATGCCCAGCCGGTCGCGCACCAGATCCTTTAAATAGGTAGTCAGCACCTCCACCTGCAGGCGGGAGCGCGCAAAAACAATGGTGGAAATGCCATTTTTAATCAGATCGGAAGCCACCCTGCGTGTTTCCCCCAGGCAGGAAGCCCGAAGCCCCAGCGCCTTATTGACGATGGGAGGGTTATACAAAATCAGGTTGCGCTCGCCCGAAGGCGCACCGTTATCATCGATCAGCTTTACCGGCCTGTCGATCAGCCGGGAAGCCAGTTCCCCCGGGTTGGCAATGGTGGCGCTGCAGCAGATAAACTGCGGATCGGAACCATAGAATGCGCAAATGCGTTTCAGGCGCCGCAGCACATGGGCCAGGTGGCTGCCGAACACACCCCGGTAGGTATGGATTTCATCAATAACAACATAGCGCAGGTTTTCAAACAGCTTTACCCAGTGCGTATGCTGGGGCAGAATGCCGCTATGCAGCATATCGGGGTTGGTCACCACGATGTGCCCGGCCTGCCGCACCGCCTTTCGTGCGGTGGGGTTGGTATCGCCATCGTAGGTAAAGGCCTTGATGCCCGCATCCATGGCGGTAATAACATCCATCAGCTCCGCCACCTGGTCGCTGGAAAGCGCCTTGGTGGGAAACAGGTACAGCGCACGATCCTGTGGATTTTTCAGGATGTCGTCCAGCACCGGGAAATGGTAGCAAAGCGATTTGCCGGAAGCCGTCGGCGTTACCACAACGATATCCTTGCCCTCGCGCACGGCATCCCAGGCCTGGCGCTGATGGGTATAAGGCCGCTCGATGCCACGCCCCTTCAGGGCGTCCACCAACCGGCTGTCGGCATCGGCAGGGTAATCGGCATAGCGCGCCTCCCGTGCAGGCACGGTGTGCCAGGCCGCAATATTGGGCGAAAAGGCGCTGTCTGTGCGCAGCGCTTGCAGCCATTGCGTCAGGTTCATGCTTGCCCTCCCACGTCATCCTCCTGCCCGATGAGCTCCACCTGGACGCCCTCCAGCGCGGCAGAGATCAGCGCCTCGCTATCGAGGGCAAGCTCGGCCTCCCGCACGCGCTCCACCCGCGGGTGGGTAGCCGGGTTTTTGGGCGTAAACACGGTGCAGCAATCCTCATAGGGCAAAATGGACGTTTCATAGGTGCCGATGTGGCGGGCCATGCGCATGATATCGATTTTATCCATGCCGATCAGCGGCCTGAAAACAGGCATGTCCACCACCTCGTTGGAGCAGGCCAGGCCCTCCATGGTCTGGCTGGCTACCTGGCCGATGCTTTCCCCCGTTACCAGGGCCTGGGCATTGTTTTTGATGGCGATGCGCTCGGCCAGGCGCATCATATACCGCCGCATCAAAACCGTTCCCAGGGCATCCGGGCATTTGTCCCGGATAGCAAGCTGGATATCGGTAAAAGGCACCGTATGCAGCCGGATAGGCCCTGTGTATCCGGCTAAAATGCGCGCCAGCGATACCACCTTCTGGTGCGCATGCTCGCTTGTATAGGGGAAAGAATGGAAATATACGCATTCCAGCTGCACGCCGCGCCGGGCCGTCATCCAACCGGCCACCGGGCTGTCGATACCGCCGGATAAAAGCAGCGCCGCCTTGCCGTTGGTGCCCGCAGGCATGCCGCCCGCGCCTTCTACCGTGCGGGTATATACATAGGCACATTCGCGTATTTCCACCTGGACGTTGACATCAAAGGTATGCAGATCAACCTGCCACTCCGGGCATCTTTCCAGCAGCCTGCCGCCAAGCTCCGCCGCCAGGGCATCGCTTGTCATGGGAAAGCGCTTGTCCGCCCGGCGGGCGGTCACCCGGAAGGTGCCGGGCTGATGCTGCCCCAGCATGGAGGCCGCCACATCGGTAATGGCATCCAGATCCTTTTCGCAAGGCGTTGCCGGGCTTAGGGAAAAAATACCAAACACCCGGGAAGCCGCCTGCATGGCGCCCTCGATATCCTGCGCGCCCTCGATATACAACCGGCCTTCCCCGCCTTTGACGCGGCCGCCAAAGCCTTCCACCGCCTGCTGCAGTTTTTTCATCAGCTGCCGGGTAAAATAAGGGCGGTTGCGGCCCTTTAAATACATCTCGCCCACGCGCACCAAAATGGTCTGCATGCCTGTTCCCTCCGTTTTATTTCCCTCCGCGCAGCACGCGGACGCTGTCCATAAACGCCTGGCTGGCCCTGGCGATATCCTCTGCACCGGTATAGGGCGACAGGCTAAAGCGCACCGCCCCCAGGATGGCCCATGTTTCCAGGCCCATGGCGCGCAGCACCGCGCTGCCCCCCTGCTTGCGCGAGGAACATGCCGAGCCCGTGCCGATCAGCACGCCGCGCTCTTCCATGGCATGCAGCAGCACCTCCGCACGGACGCCCTCCACGCCGATGTTGAGCACATGCGGCGCGCCATCTTCCAACGCAGGGCCATTGATGCACACACCGCCTGCCTGGCTGATATTTTGCCAGAGCGTTTGCTTTAAGCCTTGCATGCGGGCGGGGGCATCCCCGGGAAAATCCCGCACGGCCGCCTCCATGCCCATGATGCCCAGCATATTTTCCGTTCCACTGCGCAGGCCCTTTTCCTGCCCGCCCCCCGGCCGCATGCCGGGGAACTGTGTGCCCTGGCTTATCTTGAGCGCACCGACGCCCTTGGGGCCATGCACCTTGTGCGCGCTGACGCTGTAAAAATCCACCTCGTTTGGTGCCGGCAGGCGAAGATAGGCCTGCACGCCATCGGCATGCACCTTGGCGCGCGGCCACAGGGTATGCACGCGCCGGGCAATCTTGCCCACATCGTGGATGGCGCCGGTTTCGCTGTTGACATGCTGGATGCTAATCAGCGTGACTTCCTTTTCCAGCGCCTGCTCCAGCGCACCTTCTATGATGGCGCCGCTTTTATCCACGGGCAGCACGATAACCTCGCACCCGCGCTTTTTCAGGTACATAAAAGCTTCCAGCACCGAAGGATGCTCGGCCGCGGTGGTGATATACCTTCCCGTAAACTGGGAGCGGCGGTTTGCCGTACCAATAATGGCCAGCGCATTGCTTTCCGTGCCCCCGCCGGTAAAAATCAGCTTATCTGCGGTTGTATGCAGCGATGCCGCTATACACCGGCGCGCGCCCTCCAGCGCCGCTGCAGCCTGGGCTGCAGGCGCATACAGCGCGGACGGGTTATAAAACAACTGGCTTTCATAATCACGGGCCGCTTCCGCCGCCGCCCGGCACATCGGCGTAGTGGCGGCATTATCCAGATAAATAAAGCCCATCAGATGCGCCGCCCCCGTGCACTCAAGCGTTTCATGGCGTTGAGCATATCATCCGTTGGCACAAAAACAAGCAGGTGCTGCTTACCCTCTTTTTCAAAAGCCAGGTAGTACATTTCATCCGGCTGGCCAAAGACAAGCATGTGAACCGTGGTGCTTTTATCGGCCGAATAGCGCGCAAAGGCCATATCCACCGGGCCAAAGTAGTTCCACTTGCTGGCCGATACGCGAAACAGCTCCTTACGGCGGTTATGCCCGACAACCCGGGCAACGCGCAGTTCATCCTCCACCAGCAAAAGATCAAACTCCACATCCCGGCTGTTGCGCACATAAAAGCTCAAAAAACCAACCAGCACACAGGCCAGCATCAAAATCAGCATCGGCCAGTTTAAGCCATGCGTCATCATCAACTGCATCAAAAAAAGCACCATCATGGCGCAGACCACCGTGGTAATAATGGCCATCGCCTTAAAGCCGCCACCCATCTTGCGCGGCGGGGCAATGACCTGCTCGATCACGCCGTCCATGCACAAAACACCTCCACATTAATTGGGCCCAACCATCGTATGCCCGCTTCCGGCCAGGCGGGTTTTGATTCCCCGCTCCCCACCTTTTAGCTGCGCCCACCTGCTTGCGCCTTGCGCGCAAAGCCCACAAGCCATATTGGGCTCATTATATCATAATCCAGCCCACCACGCGCCTTACACGGCCAAGATCGGGAAAGCCATCTTGCCTGCCCAACATGTCCGCCGCCACCATGCGCTGCCGGATAAAAACGCATGATGCGCCGATTACTATTGTTTCATATCGTCACCCGGAATACAAGGCCAAAGTTGTGAACTTTTGTTATTATTTTGATTCCACACCCGGGAGCGGCAAGCGATATTTTTCCAAGCGCCGGCAAACACACCGATTGATCTTCTTTTATATTTTTCCATGCAACCCGGCTTGCCGGCAAAAGGGCGCACAAATGCCGCATACCCACAGCCCGCCGGCCGCACATGGTATACTGTAATCGATCGCATAAAAGGAGGGTTCCCGTGAACAAAGCCATTTTCTGGGATTTCGACGGCACGCTTGCGTTGGCCCCATCGATATGGAGCCGCAGCGTATATCAGGCCCTCATCACCCTGCAGCCCGACGCCCCCGTTTCATGGGAAGCCATCCGCCTGCACATGCGCCAGGGGTTTCCCTGGCATACCCCGGAAAGGGATTTTACGCATATCACCGGCCCGGCATGGTGGGCCTTTATGGAGCAGCGTTTTTATACGGTCTACCGCCTGCTGGGTATCGGGCAGGATATTGCCCGCCCCGCCAGCCAGCATGTACGGGATCTGGTTTTAACCCCCGCGCAGTATACCCTTATATCCCGATGCCGTATCCCTATTGGAACAGGGCCTGCAAAAGGGATACCGCCATTATATCCTGTCCAACAATTTTCCGGAGCTTGCGCATATAATCGACGCCCTTGGTATACGCCCCTATTTTTCCGGCATAACGGTATCCGGCTTGGTGGGCTATGATAAACCGCGGCCGGAAATCTTTCGTGCCGCCCTTCGCCAGGCAGGGCATCCGCACGTTGCCCTGATGATAGGCGATAACCCCATTGCGGATATGCGCGGCAGCCGGGAAGCCGGCATGGTTCCCGTGCTGGTGCATCACAGCCAGCCCTGCCCGGATGCCCAATATGCCTTCGATACCCTGTCCCCCATCGCCGGGCTGCTATGATGCCAATCCGCGCTTAAAGCCCCAGGTCTTCCAGCTGCGGCGGCTTTTCCTCCAGCCAATACGCCATGCCATCGGGCCGGCGGTCAATAAACCGGTTATCGTATAACTCCCTGCGCAGCGTAGCCGGGTCGCCAAAGGTATGCCATTTTTTGAGCAGATCGTTAAGTTGTTTTTCCGTATAAAAAACGCCCTTGTCCAGCTTGGTCGAAAGATAATACAGCGCATAGCGCTTCATCTTGCGTTTGGCCGGAAATGCCGTCAGCCTTCCCTCGCCATCAAGGAAATGCTTTAAAATTGCTTCAATTTCCATATTATCCTCTCCAACAATACATTCCAATGCAGGCAGCCTCGCCTTATAGCCATATATAAAATGGCGGACCGGCCCAAAAGCCGTCCGCCATCTTTGGCCTATGTTGTGAGCGCCACCGTGCCGCCTGTTGGCGGCATACCCGCGAACCGATGCGCTTAAATAACCACATTGGCCGAGCTGCGGCGCCCTTCCACATCGGGTGGGCGGCGTTCGATAGCGGCCAGGGCAATTTCCACATCTTCCTCCGCCTCGCGCGGGGTCAGGCAGCCGACGGTAACCATATCGCATTCCCGCAGCGTAGCATAGGAAAAAGTCAGCCCGACAAAGGGGCTGCAACGGCCCGCAGCCATGGATTTGATGGTCATAACCGGCTTTTTGGCCTTGTGGATCACCTTATGATGATATTCGATTTCAAACTGCATCAAAAAGCCCATGCAGTTATAAATTTGAATGTAGGTATCCACATCATAGCCGTTCAGATCGGAATAAACCACAAGCTCCGGCATGTGGCCGGACAGGCCGGTGCGCATGCCGCGCTGGCGGATCATATCCAAATAATCGGGCAGACGATCGATGGTTTTGGTATTTTTGCATACCAGCTGCTCCACCGACTGATGATGGGGCAGGCAGAAATCCGCACCGGCATCCGCCGCGCGCTGGATGATGCCCTCTGTTTTTTTGCGGGCCTGTTCATTGTTATCCACGTTAATGATGGGGGTATCGATGCGGATCAGCTTTTTGCCCGTGCGATCCTCCGACATTTTCATAGCATCCAGCAGCATGGGGCTGGCGCTGGTCGGCCCCATCAGGGCATCCACCCCGCGCTGCATAAAGGTGACGATGACATCGGACATCGCCTTGGGTGTGCTGTGAATATTACGGATGGCTTCATCGGAAGCTACGCTGGTGTGGCTATAGCCCAAAATCCAGTTGGTGCCGATAATCATACGCGGCAGGGACAGCCCCCCTACCTGTGTACGGGGAAACAATGGATTTTCCATCATTTTTCGCTCCTTTACCTGTTATCGTCGCGTGCTGCACATACCCTACCACGTTCAAACCGCCCTGTCAATCATTTCCCTGCCGGTTTTCAACCAAGCAAGTGCCGCCCTTACCGGGTTACCCTGCTTCCATTTGGTTTTTTACCCCTTTTAATGGGAAGCCATAAACAACCAGCATAACCAGCCCTTTATTTTACGCCAGCCAGCCCATATATAAAACAGGCAACTTTTCCAAACATTTACAGCCATCTTTCCCTAAAATCGGCTTGGTTTTATGAAAAAAATACCCTTCCCCTTGATAATGATGCAACAAAAAAGCAAAAGCCCGATACATTCGGGCTTTTGCTTTCAATGGTTGCTTACTGCCGGTCGAGCATCAATCTTCCTCATCCATTTCCCATCCGATGATCTGCCCGGTAACGGCATCAAGCTTGCAATCATATTCGATCTGCCCTTGCCTGAGTTCAATCTCGTATACC
>JAQXFY010000161.1 GCA_029006015.1 bacterium | reverse complement strand
CCTTGGTGCCCAGGATAAAGGTGCGCCCATCCCCCCAGGTGGACAAGCCGTCCGGCGTAAACCAATCCACACGGAAATAATTGGTTGCGCCGTTATCGGCCACCAGGGAAGCATCGCCAAAGTCATCCAGCTCCGGGGTATCGGGGTGGGCATAATTGGCCACGCGGCTGGCGGTAACGGTGGCATCCTGCGCACCGGTATAATGCAAAAACTGTTCGATCTGATGGCTGCCGATATCGCACAAAATGCCGCCATAATGCGCCTTTTGATAAAACCAGGCCGGCCGGGTTTCGGGGCGCAGCCGGTGCGGCCCCATGCCCAGCACCTGGATGACCCTGCCGATGGCCCCGCCCTCGATCAACTGCCCGGCATAGATGCCCGCCTCCGAGTGCAGGCGTTCGCCGTAATACACCATGTATTTTTTGCCGGTTTTAGCCGCCATCACCCGCGCGGCCTCCACCTGGGCCAGCTGCGTAAAGGGGGTTTTATCGGTAAAATAATCCTTGCCTGCCTCCATGGTGCGCAGGCCCACCTCGTACCTTTTATCCGGCACCGCCGCCGCGGCGACAAGGGACACCCGGTTATCTTCCAAAATTTCATCCAGCGAGCGGGCCGGTTTGGCCTGGGGAAAGGCCTTTAAAAAAGCTTCCAGCTGGTTGGGATCCGGCTCGTATACACTTTTCAGCACAGCGCCGGCCTGGATAAGGGCCTGGCACATGCTAAAGATATGCCCATGATCCAGATGGGCGGCGGAAAAAACAAATTCCCCCGGCGCCACCACAGGCCCAAGTATGCGTTCAGGCATGATATCATTCCTTTCTTTGACGTTGTTGGATCTATCTATATTTTACCGCACAAGGCAAGGCCCGTCTATCCCCGGCCGTTTGCCGTGCGCCGCCCGGGCCCCTATCCCCCCTCCGCCCGGTATGGCGATAGGCATGGCAACGGGCACCGCCGGCGCTTTTTGGCGGTTTGCCCGTTCCGCCCCGTCCGCCCACCGCTAAAAAAAGCCGCCCACACCCTTGACGCAGGCCGGGCGCATGCTATGATACCAGTAAGCATGAAAGGGGAGATACACATGAAAACCCTCCGCACCCTGGTCAGCGGCCTGGGCCGCATCGGCTGGGATTACCATTTGCCCAATTTAAAGGACCATCCGGGGTTTGAAATTGCCGGCGCTGCCGATCCCGATACCGCCCGCGCAAACGAGGTAGCCGCCGCCTATGGCATCCCCACCTTTGGCCGTTTTGAGGATATGCTGCAGGCGGTCCCCGCCGATCTGGCCGTCATCTGCTCGCCCACGATGTTTCACGCCCCCCAGGCCATCGCCGCCATGGAGCACGGGCTGGATGTTTTTATCGATAAACCCATCGCCCAGGATCTATCCGCGTGCGATGCCATTTTGGAAACCGCAAAGCGCACGGGCAGGTGCGTCATGTGCTACCAGCCCCAACGGGAAAGCCGGGAGTGCCAGGTTATCCGCCACATTTTACAGGACGGGCGCCTGGGGCCGGTTTATATGATTAAGGCCTCCCGCTGCGATTACTGGCGCCGCAACGACTGGCAGGCGCTGAAAAAGAACGGCGGCGGCATGCTCAACAATTACGGCGCGCATTTAATCGATATGCTGATGTTTGCCACCCAGTCCCGCGCCACCCGTGTATCCGCCTATCTCAACTGCCAGGCCAGCCTGGGCGATGCCGATGACGTGGTCAAGCTGATGATCGATACCACCGCGGGCATCCTGCTGGATCTGGATATCAACATGGCCACCGCCTATCCCCTGATGCCGCTGACGGTCATGGGCAAATACGGCACCTTGCAGGAGGTGACCGACAGCCAGGGCACGCGCTTTAAAGCCCGCTGGTTTGACCCCAAGGAAGTGGACAGCGATCTGGCGCTGGAGGGCGGCCTGGCTGCCGGCGGGCGCAAGTACAAACAGCCCGACCGCCTGCCCTGGCGGGAGGAAACCATCGAAATTGCCATCGAGCAGCCCCACTATTATGATTATTGCTACGATTATTTTGCCCTGGATAAGCCCGCCTTTTGCCCCGTTGAGCAAACGCGCGAGCTGATGCGCATCATCGACCTGGCCCGGCGCGATGCCGCCCGCTGATGTGCAGGGCACGCCCCGTCATTTCACGGATAAATAAGGCAGCCCCGCCCTTGTAGCGGGGCCCTTTTCTTTGGTATACTAAACCGAATGGAACCACCGTTGGAGGAGGTTATAATATGACACCTAAAGAGGCACTGCTGGCTACCCTGCGCCACGAAAAAACAGGGGTACTTCCCTGGGTTCCCTTTGCCGGGGTACACGCCGGCAAGCTGATTGGCGCCGACGCCACCCAGGTGCTGACAGACGAAAATATACTGTTTGACGCGCTGATGGAGGTCAACCGCCTGTATAAGCCCTATGGCCAGCCCATTGTTTTTGATTTGCAGCTGGAAGCTGAATGCCTGGGCTGCCAGCTGAAATGGACCAAAAACGGACCGCCTTCGGTGGCTTCCCACCCGCTGGAAGCCGATCCTGTCATTCCCTGCAAATGCAAAATGCCCACCGAAAACAGCGGCCGCATTCCCATGGTGCTGTCCGTTATGCGCCGGATGAAGCAAGCCGTCGGGCAGACGACCGCCCTGTACGGACTGATCTGCGGGCCCTTTACGCTGGCTTCCCACCTGCGCGGTAACGATATCTTTATGGATATGTTCGATGATGAGGATTTCATCCACGGCCTGCTGGATTTCTGCGCCGAAGTCGGCCAAAGGATGGCGCGCATGTATATCGAGGCGGGCATGGATGTCATCGCCGTGGTCGATCCGCTGATCAGCCAGATTTCCGCCCGGCACTTTGAGCAATTTATGGCCCAGCCCTTTACCCGGTTGTTCGACGCCATTCGGGAGCAGGGGGCGTACTCCTCCTTCTTTGTGTGCGGCGATGCTACCCGCAACATCGAGGTCATGTGCAAAACCCATCCCGATTCCATTTCCGTGGACGAAAACGTCAATCTGGCGGCGGCCAAGCGCATTACCGACAGCTACAACATCGCCATCGGCGGCAACATTCCGCTGACCAGCATCATGCTGCACGGCACCCAGCAGGATAACATGAAGTGCGTCATCGATCTGCTGGACACCCTGGACAGCCGCGATAACCTGATCATTGCCCCGGGCTGCGATATGCCCTATGATGTGCCCATCGAAAATGCCATCGGCGTTGCCCAGGCCGTGCTGCAGGAGGACGAGGTGCGCCGCATGGTCGAAAACTACACCGCCCCCGATCTGGATATCGAGGTGGAGCTTCCCGATTACCAGCACCTGCAAAAGCCGCTGGTGGAGGTATTTACCCTGGATTCGGATACCTGCGCGGCCTGCACCTATATGATGGGCGCGGCCACCACCGCCAAACAGCATTTCGGCGATGCCATCGATTTGGTGGAATACAAATTTACCGAAAAGCAAAACATCGCCCGCTGCAAAAAGATGGGCGTGCCCAATCTGCCTTCCATGTACATCAACGGCAAGCTTACCTTCCGCTCCATCATTCCCAGCCGGGAGGAACTGCAGCAAGCCATTGAAGCCGCCCTGTCCGCCATGCAATGAGCGCGCTTTATCTGATTACCGGCTTTCTGGGCGCAGGCAAAACCACGTTCTTAAAGCAATTTATCCCCCTTTTCAGGGGCAAAAACCTCCGCCTGATTATCAACGAATTTGGGCGGGAGGATATCGACGGCGCGCTGCTGGCGGACATGGGGGCCACGCTCCAAAGCGTGGTGGGCGGCTCCATCCTGTGCGCCTGCCGGGTGGAGGAATTTATCTGCGCCCTGGAGCAGGCCCTGGAGGAAGCGCCCGATGCGGTGCTGGTGGAAGCCTCCGGCCTGACGGATCCGACGGCCATCCGCCGGGTGCTGCGCGAGCGGGCCGGGCTTGCCGCTTACGATTACCGCGGCTGCATTTGCCTGGCGGATGCGCGCACGCTGGGCCGCCTGTACGATACCGCGCAAATCATTCAAAAGCAGCTGTCCGTCAGCGATGTGGCCATCCTCAACAAAACCGATGCAGCCACGCAGGATGAAATTGCCTGTGCGCGCGGGGTATTGGAGCGTCACCTGCCCAAAAGCGCCATTTTAACCACCAGCCAGGGTGCCATCCCCCCCGAATGGGCCGGCCGCCTGACGGGGCTTTGCTGCGCCGCGCGGGAAGACGGGCTGCTGACGGCGGATATCGCCCTGCACCAGCTGACGGTGGCCATCAGCCCGGATATGCCCCCCCAGCGCCTGGCTTACTTTTTATCCGCCTTTGCGCAGGATACCTACCGCATCAAGGGCTTTGTGCGCCTGCAGGGGCAGGTGTATCTGGCCGATTGCGTAGGAAACGACGTCCGCCTGATCCCTTCACCGGGGCAGCAGGCATCGGGCCGCCTGACGGTGCTGTATGGCTACGGCCTGCCCGCCAGGCAAAGCATCCGGCGCGCCGCCGCCGATTACCCGGGCGATATTTTATCCATCGAATAAAAACATAAAGCTTTCTTGGCCTGCGGCACGGGGCAATCTGCCCTTGCCCGCAGGCTTTTTTGATACATATCCATTTGGCCGCCGGCGGGGTAAAAGGCCCTTTTGGGCTTTAGTCCCTCCCGGCCGCGTGAGCCCCCGGAAGGGCCCGCTTTCCAAGGTCGCATTTTGCCAATTTCCAGCACCTGCCTGCATATGTCAGCCCCTGCCATGCACCCGCCCATGCAAATGCCCCCTTTTGGGTTTTATCCAAAAGGGGGCATTGAAAACTTTCATCGCGCCCGCGCAGCACAGCCTGCGCCGGGGCCTGTTTACGATGGCGTATCCTCCCGCCATTCGTGGGATAAATCGCTGAATTTGGTCAACTCCGGCGACCAGTGCAGCTTAACCGTGCCCACGGGGCCGTTGCGCTGCTTGGCGATAATCAATTCCGCAATGTTGACCGGTGCATCCGGGTTATAGACGGCATCGCGGTACAGGAACATGACGATATCGGCATCCTGCTCGATGGAGCCGGATTCGCGCAAATCCGACAGCTGGGGGCGGTGGCCATCCTTGCGCTGATCGGGTGCGCGCGACAGCTGCGAGGCCGCCAGCACCGGCACGTTAAGCTCCCTGGCCATTTTTTTAAGCGCACGGCTGATTTCGGAAACCTCCTGCACGCGGTTGTCGGTGCGGGTGTTGCCGCTCATCAGCTGCAGG
>JAQXFY010000160.1 GCA_029006015.1 bacterium | reverse complement strand
CTTTTGCCTCCACCGTAAAATCGAGCCACGCTTCTTCAAGAGTTGAATACCCTATGTCATTTTCAATGCAAAACTCTTTGATGCTCCTCATTGCAGATAGATTCGGTTTCGCTTTTCCACCTTCCCATCTGTTTACCGTTGAAAATGCGACGTTGATCGCTTTTGCAAAGTCGTTCTGCGTCAGAAAGCTTTTTTGACGCGCACGCTTTATTTCTTCAGGAAATCCCATCTTGCATCTTCCTCTCGCGGATATTTGGTTTGTATAGCGTTATTATATCATAAAAATATGAGAATTCCACAAATATTGAAAAATGCCTGCCGATTTCGAAAATCGACAGGCATTTTCTAAGAATCAATCCATTAAGCGATGCTCCGGTGTTCCTTTCAAGTATGCCTCCAGATCATCCTCAAGCACCAGCCGCGCATACTCCAACGGCTTATTGTAGATCAGCCAGTCCAGTTCACTGCGCTGGTACATATTGTCGCAGAATTCGCGTTCCACGGCGTTTGTGTCGATGGCGATCATGCTGCCATCGGCGTATTTCAGCTCCACACAGGCAGTGTCCATGTTGTATTCGCAGAAAAGCAATTTGTTCATCGTAATCTCCTCAAATCATCCCGAAATGCTTCAATGCCGACTTGATTGCTTCCTCCTTCTCCGGTGGGCATTGCGGCTGCTTTGCATCCTCAGACTTCGGCTTATTGTAGCTGTCTCCAACATCAAGTCCGCACTTGCGCTTGATTTGCGAGATATACAAAGAAGACACCTTCAAGCCGGTATGTTCCAACACGTATTCTTTGATTTGCGGATAAGTTGCCTGGCCGTGCTTTTCCTGCAGCATCTCCTCAACATCCACGTCAATGTTGATGTGTAGACTGTTTCTCCGCACTAAGAGACATACCGTCTCCACATGCACCGTCTGCGGGAACATATCCACCGGGGTACAGCGGTCTATGCGGTAGCCCCCGGCTGCCAGCGCTTTGATATCGCGCGCCAGGGTGGCCGGGTTGCAGGACACATAGACAATGCGCCCAGGGCCGGCCTCCAGCAGGGCGCCAATAAACGCCTCCGAACACCCTTTGCGCGGGGGATCGACCACCACGCTGTCAAACTTTCTTCCCTGGGCCACCCATTTTTTCATTTGCTCACCGGCATCCGCGGCCTCAAAGCAAACGTTATCGATACCATTTTCCCGGGCCGCGCGCCGGGCATCCTCAATGGCGGCAGAAACGATCTCCACCCCATAGGCGAGCCTGGCCTTTAGGGCCAAAGCCAAGGTCATCGTGCCGATGCCGCAATAAGCATCCAGCACAACGGGTTTTTCCAGCCCTTCGGTGGCCGCCGATACGGCCAGGGCATATAGTTTTTCCATCTGTTTTGGGTTGATCTGCAAAAAGGATAACGGGGAAACCTGCCAGCGGTTCCCCATAACGGTTTCCTCCAGCGTTTCCCGGCCGGCCAGCAGACGATTTTCACGCCCGAGGATGACGTTATCCCTGCGCGTATTGTTGTTTTGCACCACGCCAACCATGCCGGGCACTGCCATCAGGGCATCTGCAAGCTGCTGTATATGGGGAACCGGCCATCCGTTTGTTACCAAAGTGGCCAAGATATCCCCCGATGTATTGGTGCGCACCAGCAAGTGCCGCACATATCCGCTGCCATCTTGTTCCCGATAAGGCTCCACCCCCAGCTGGGCCATGGCCTTCCTCAGGGCCTCCGCCGCCCGGGCGCAGCCGTGTGGCTGTATCAGGCAATCGGCAATATTAATCAAATCATGGCTGGACGGCCGGTAAAAGCCAACCTGAACATCGCCCTTGCGGCCGCCGACGGGAAATTGCGCCTTGTTGCGATACCGCCAGCTGCCATCCGCCCCCACAATGGGGGAAACCTCCACATCCACCCCGGCGATCCGGCGCAGCGCCTGCTGAACCTGGTTTTGTTTAAATTGCAGCTGGCCCTCATAGGATAGATGTTGCAGCTGGCACCCCCCACAGGCGCCAAAGTAAGGGCAAGGCGGCTGTACACGGTTTACCGATGGAACCAGCACCTCCAGGCACCGGCCATGGGCCATGCTGCGCCCGGCATGGGTGATGCCAACGCGCGCCTTTTCCCCCGGCAGCACACCGGGCACAAATACGGCATATCCCTGCACATGGCCAATGCCCTCGCCCGCCATGCCGATATCTTCGATATCCATGATGACATTTTGCCCGGATTGCACCGGAGGTCGCATATACAGCCCTCCCTTTGATATAGGCATAGTATACCATAACGGAAAAAGAATGTATGCGAGCATCTTGTATTATGATATAATTGGTTTTACATCATGGGTTGGGAGGTTTCTCTTCCGTGCAAGCTGTCGTTTTTATCACCAGTATTGCGCTGACGGTATTGGTATTGGCTGCATGCCTATATAGCCTGTATCAAACACTGCGTGCGCCACAGCAGGCTTTCGTCCCCGCTATCCTTGGGCCCAAGCGGGCATGGGGGCTTTTTGCCATTGCTGTACTCAGCCGCATTTTGCTTGTCCTCCTGGCCTGGGTGGTCATGCGCTTTTTGCTGCTTTCCCAAGGGGAATCCCCCGCCAACATTCCCACGCCGTGGCACGCCCTCAGCCGTTGGGATGCCAACCACTATCAAACCATCGCGCGCAACGGTTATGTATCCCAGGGGGCGGATGATGTCCTCATTGTCTTTTTCCCCATGTATCCTATCCTGATCGGCCTGTTGGCCCCTCTATTTGGCGGCAGCCAGCTGGCGGCAGCCATTGTTATTGCCAATTTGTGCTTTGGCGCTGCCAGCGTCATGCTGTATAAGCTGGCACAAAGCTTGTTTTGCTCCGAAAAGGCCGGCAGGATCGCTTATGTGGCGCTTCTGGTGGCCCCATTTGGTATCTTTTTTGCTGCACCGTTTACCGAAAGCCTGTTTTTGCTGGTAACCACCGCATGCCTGTATTACCTGTTGCAGCGCAAATACCTGTATGCCGCCCTGTTCGGCATGGTGGCAACGGCCACCCGCAGCCAGGGCCTATGGCTTCTGGTGCCCGCTGCACTTGTCGCGCTGGAGGATCTGGCCTTCCGCATAAAACACCGCCGGCGGGATGGCTTCCATTTCCCCTATAAAGCCCTGTATTCGGCGCTTATCCCCGTTGGGTTTTTATTCTACCTTTATTTAAATTATCATACCTTTGGCGATCCGTTCCGCTTTATGGTGCACCAAAAACAGCATTGGTCCCAGGAACTTGGCTTTTTTGCAAGCAACCTGGCCATGTTTGTGCGGCAGATCCGCGATACAAACCCGGATTATTACCTGGTGCAATGGCTGCCCCAGCTGCTTAGCTTTTTTATCGGCCTGGGGCTGGTTTATGATATGGCGCGGCGCAAGCGTACCCTGGCGCTATCCGGATACGGCCTGGCCTATACCCTGTTTTCCTACTCCCCTACCTGGCTGCTTTCCGGTACGCGCTACATGCTGTGCTGCAACCCGTTATATCTGGCTATCGCCGCAATCCCGCTGCCCAAATGGGCGCGCTATACCCTGGCCGCCACCGGCGCCGTGCTGCTGTTTATCTATTCCATGGTGTTTATGAGCGGGCATTTTTACATGATGTAACCGCACACGCAATAAGCACCCCGGCTTATCCAAGCCGGGGCGCTTTGATATCCAGCGCATGTAGGTTTATTGCCCGGCCTTTTTATCCCAGGCTTGGCAAAAAGCCTTATACTGCTGATATTGCGCGCTTAAAAGTGCCGGCGTATCCAGCTGATACGGGCAGCGGGAAGCGCACGCCCCGCAATGCCTGCATTTATCCACGCGGGCCATTTCCTCCCGGAACTCGGGGGTAACAAACTGCGCCGCCGGCGCACGCCCCAGCAAAAACATAATGCGCGCGGCCTGCGGGATGTTGATGTTTTCCGGGCAAGGCAGGCAATAGCCGCAGCTTCTGCAAAAATTACCGCTAAGCTGCCGGCGCTCCTGCTCCACCTTTTGGCGCATGGCTTCATCCCAGGCGGGCGGGCACTGCTCGTAGCGCAAAAACTCCTCCAGCTCCTCCATGCGCTGCACCCCCCAGATGGGCACCACGCCGGGAATGCGCCGAAGGAACGCAAAGGATGCATCCGGGTGGGCAATCAATCCGCCCGCCATCCCCTTCATGCCGATAAAGCCAACGCCTTTTTCATGGCATTTCCGCGCAAAATCCACTTCCTTGTCGCTGGACAGGCAGGACAGGGGATATTGCACCGTATCATAAAGCCCGCTCTCCAGGGCTTTTTGGGCGTTTTCAAGGGCATGCGCGGTAATACCGATGGCACGCACTTTCCCCTCGCGCTTGGCTTTAGCCATGGCCTCATACCGGCCGGTTCCATCGCCCGGCAAAGGCACCTGTTTGGGGTTATGGAACTGATAGATATCGATATAATCGCACTGTAACAGGCCCAGGGTGCGCTCGACATCCTGTGTTACCCCTTCCCCATCGCTTGCCGGGGTTTTACTGGCCAATACCAGGCTTTTGCGAACATCATGCAGGGCATACCCTATTTTTTCCTCGCTATCGGAATAGCTTCTGGCGGTATCGATAAAGGTAACCCCCGCATCCACCGCCGCGCGCAACAACCGGGCGGCTTCTTGGTGGCTGACGCGCTGGATAGGAAGGGCGCCAAACCCCGTGCGCGATACCCGAAGGCCGCTTTTTTCCCAAGTAATATATTCCATGGTTTATCCCTCCTTACTCTATGATACCATGGTTTTTGCCCTTCTTCCAGCCCATACTTGCCGAATGGCCTTGTTTGCCGTACAATGGAAAAAGAATTTGCGATATGGAGGATCATACCATGCTGGAACATTTTCGTAAGCAAAACCCAGGGAAAACCATCCTTCCCGTAACCGATCCCGCTTTTTGCCGTTTTGGCCGCGTGCTGACGGAATGGGATATGGCCCCTTTGACTGCCTTTGCCGATGATTATTTAAAGGTACCCTCCAGCGGTACGGTATATGTGCCATCCGATCCCGTGCTGGAGGCACACCCCACCATCCAATCCCTGCTGATGCCCTTCTTCAGCGGCTTGCCCTACCAGGTTGGTTACTGCAATGGTTTTGCCCGCCGCATCGTGGCCATGGAATACCACCGTTCCAGCGAGTTTGACTTAGCCGTAACCGATACCCTGATGATCTTAGGCGATGTACGCGATGTCAGCGCCAATTATCAGTTTAACACCAAGGACAGCGTGGTATTTTACCTGCCCAAGGGCACCGCGGTGGAGTTGTATTCCACCACGCTTCATTATGCCCCAAGCGAGGTACACCCCACCGGCTTTAAGGTGGTATGCGCCCTGCCCCGCACCACCAACACCCCTCTGCCGGATGGCGCGCTGGCCACTGCCCAGGCTGCCACGGGCGAGCACCGCCTGCTGGCCATGATAAACAAATATGTTTTTGCCGCACCCGGCTCCGATGAAGCCCGGCAGGGCATGTATGTTGGCATCACCGGCGAGGATTATGTCGTAAAAGGCTAACCCCCTTGCTGCACGCCAGGCCTTCTATGCCATTGGCCCTTCAGGATAAAAGGGCGGCCCGGTCATCCGGGCGGGCACAATGCGGCAGCGTGTACCGGCATAAACTGCCCGCTGTTGATGCGCCCAATAAGGCCAAGGGCAGCTTTACCCGGCCAGCATTTTCCGCACCGTCAGCCGGCCAAAGCCGTTATTGGAAAGATGCAGAGCAACGCCCGCAAGTTTTAAACTTGCCCGGGCGTTGCTTTTGCACATCATAGAATTTTGCATTTCTCTGCTATACTGTATCCTGCAAAAGGGCAAAGCCGGATCACGATGAAACGAAGGGGAGCCTCAATGGACATAGCGTTTAAAAAAATCAGTGAATTTTCGAGGGGCACCCTGTTTGAACTGCTGAAAGATGCTTATTCATTTGAACCCCGATACCAAAAGGATTGGATAGAGGATTGGAAAAGTGCAGACGATTTCTTTTATGATAACTTGCACATAGCGGATAGATGCGGGTTTATTACGGTTTTGAATGATACGCCCATCGGCTTTATGTCCTGGGATCCAAGAAAACTGCCCGCATATATTGAAATAGGCCATAACTGCATTGCAACACAACACAAAGGGAAAAAATATGGAAAATTACAGCTGCAGGAGGCCGTTGACCGAATCCGCAAGATAGGATGCACAAAAATCATTGTAACAACGGATGAACGGTTATTGGCTGCACAAAAAAATTACGAAAGTGTTGGGTTTAAATTAATCCGGCTGCGTGAAAACAAACACAATCCAGAATACGCCGGAAAGCTGATGGATTATGAGATGCTGCTTTAAAAACAAGCATCCGTATGGCTGTGAGCATACGGATGCTTAACTGTTTTATACCCACCCGGCCCCGGCGGTACTTTTATCCTGCCCGATGGAGCATTCCCGCCTTTGCCGGCATATATGCCGTTTCGCCCCTATCCATTTGGGGCTATATGCCTTAGCCGGCTTTGGCCTTGTGCCAAGCCCGGTTGCGCCTTATACAAGCGCATCCAGCAGCACCTTTTTGGCCCGTTCAAACGCATCAAAATCAAAGGCAAAATCGCCCGCCTTGATCCGTTTAACGCTTTCCCCGGTAAGCGGAAGGGGGATATCCGTCAGCTGGGCAAAAGCGCGATGCACAATGGCCTGGCCATCGGGCAGTGCGCGCACGCGCTGGATCAGGGCATGCTCGGCAAAGCCGCGCTTAAGCTGGATATAACGCAGGCTTAAAACCGGCTGTCCATTGGCGCCGGGATAAACAAAGTTGGTTTCCCCGGCCGGCCAGCCCGTGTAATTCCACGCGATCTTGCGGCGCGGATCATCGGGCCACACGGTAAAATTCCACCGCAAAAAGCCTTCCAGCTCAAACGCATCGGTCAGCCAGCCCATAGCCCGCGTTTCCATCAGGTTGGCGCGGATGGTGTTATCGGGGAATTCCCCCACCGCCACATACCACAAAAAGCGGTTGTTCTTCATGGTATGGTTCATATGCTGGAAGCGGTCATACTCGCGCACCAGGCTGCCATAACCGGGCACAAAGCCCTGGATATCATGCTGGAATTGCTCGATAAACTCCGCATGGTTAATGGCGGCCTTAAGCTTAAACTTAGGCGCCACGCGCTTGATTTCCTGGATGGAAGCCCGATATCGTTCGATGTTGGCCGGTTCATCGGCCATCACGCGGGTAATATCCAGCCAGCCCATGTCCTCCATATGCTGTTGCAGGGCGGCGATATAATACCGAATATCATCCCCATGGCGCATAAAGTGGTAGGTGCCGTCGCCCTCATCCAAGTAGCGCAGGCGGATGGCATCCGGATAATCGGGCGCCACCTCGCCAAAGCCATCCTGCGGGAAATACCAGATATTGCAAAGCCCGATCATTTCGATTTCCCGATCGATACCGCAGGCCATACACAGGCGGATATAACGATCCAGCGCCGTATAATCATAGTGGAAAACGCCATCTTTATCCCGCCGGATGGCAATGGCGCTATACTCATACAAATTGGATGGATAGTTGTGTACCTTGTAGCAGCGCTGACCGCTCCAGGGGATCTCGCTGACCACAACGGTAATCACCTTTTCACCCAAATCGGCCAGGCAGCGGGTATAATTCTCCAAAATGGCAAAGTGCGCATCGCTCCAAAGCGGCACTTCATGGTGGCGGGCCAGGTTGGATGGATGCTGCCACAGGTTTAAATACAGCGGATATTCCCCGGCATCGGGCATCACGCAGCGATGCACCTGGATGCTAACCTCCAGCTCCCCCACCAGCCGCTCATCCTCAAACAGGTTGTGCTGGTACAAAAGCACGCGCCCTTGAATGGCATCGCGCGCATAATCCGCCGGTACCCATACCCGCACATACACGGGTTGACCCACCATGCGCCCCACCGTCACGGTTTCCTTGGGCAGCAGCACATCGGCGCGTTTCAAGGCGTCATCGCACTCCATCAGCCCCTCCGGATAGCAGGTTACCTGCAACGAGGGATCATCCAATTCCACCTTCATGCGCACAATATCCGCCCCGTCGATGGGGGTAAAGGCGGCCGTATCGGTTACGGCAAGTTCAAAAACATTGTCCCCCCGAAGGAAGACCTGGAAATCAGCAAAATCGTTTCGCGCGGTAACCAGGCTGAGCGATTTGGGAAGGAAATACCCATGCGCACGCTTTTCAACCACGCGCTGCCATGCATCCTCAAAATCGTTGCCATAGACGTATTTGATTCCCTCATGCCCAATGCCATATTCCAGTTTCATGGCCATCCCCCTTTTCAGCGGTTATAGTATTCCAGATACGCTTTAAACATGGCCTGCACGTTTTCCGGCGGTGTGTTGGCTACGATATTGTGGATGGAGGCAAAAACAAAGCCGCCGTCCTTTTCAAAGATGTTCAGCCGCTCCATCACCTGGGTGCGCACCTCTTCCGGCGTACCAAAGGGCAGCGTCTTTTGCGTATCGACCCCCGCCCCCCAGAAGGTAACGCGGCTGCCGAAGCGGTCCTTCAGCCCCTGGGCCTCCATGCCCGCGGCGGATATCTGCACGGGGTTGAGGATATCCATGCCGCAATCAATAAGATCCTCCAGCAGGGCGGCAACCGAACCGCAGGAATGGAAGAACGTCTTCCAGCCTGTATGCTGATGCACCCAGCCGTTCATACGCTGATAGAAGGGCTTATACAGGCTGCGGAAAAGCTCGCAGGATAAGAACGGCGCGTTCTGCGTGCCAAAATCGGTACCGGAAATCTGGATAACCTGCACCCGCTCGCCAACGGCCTGGTGGTAAATTTCCAGGTTTTTGAGCATAACCTCGGTTTGGTAGGCAAACACGCCCTCCAGATAATCGGGATAAAGCATATGGGCTACCAGCCAGTCATCCATACGGCGGATGCCGGTGGGGTTTAAAATGCCCGGCCCCGGAATGGTTGCCACATCGCCCAGCCCGCCGCCGCCCAGCAGGCCCACGATGCCCAGCTGTGTATTTTCATACAGTTCCTTGGATTTGC
>JAQXFY010000159.1 GCA_029006015.1 bacterium | reverse complement strand
TGTTCGGGGTGTTTTGCGTTACTGCGTTCCGAACAAGGGGCTGCACCCCTTGCGCCGCTTTGCGGCTATCCGCTTAACCCAAACGGCGTGACCACGAAAGTCACGCCGTTTGCATATAAAGCTGTCTTACGGACATCCCGCTAAAGCGGGAGAGGTTTTTTTCATCCTTGGCCAGGTAAGCCTGCAGCTCGGCCACGCTAGAGAAAGTACTGTCTCGATCAGGCACTTTCATGGCAGCTATGGGAGAGGTAAGCGGCGTGGGAACAGGCGTAGGCGTGGCGGCGGGCGAGGGCGCCGGTGTGGATATGGCCGAAGGTGAAGGCATCGGCGTTTGTGGAACAGGGGAAATGCCGGGGGCAAAAGAGCAGCCGGCCAGCGCGGTGGCCAGCAGCAGGCAGGCCGATAGGATGGCAATGCTTTTACAGGTGAAACCGGTTTTCATATGGATCAACCTCCGTCCCGGTTAAACCGGGTTTTGTTTGCCGTTATGGATGCGCTGCAGGATGAGCAAAAACCACAATCAGACCCCCAGCCATATAAGGCTGCTGCGGGTTTGCTTAGCTTTTTTATCATGGCCGTTTCATTCATAATGGCTTTCCCCGGTGCGATGCGCGATGTTCAAATGTCCGCAAAAAACAACTGTGTTTATTCTATCATGCAAGCTGAAAAGTTGTCAATAGACTACAATTTTAGATTTGAACGTCATGCGTGGACAGGGCCGGACGGGGCAGGATAAAATGCCCGAAAACGCCTGCTGCGCCTTGCGAAAAAGCATATATTATGGTATTTTATAGGGTATTCAAAAAATGGCGGCGCTGGAAAGCGCCATCCGTTTTGAAGGGGGATTGTGCATGGCGGAGAGGCTGGCCATTCTGGATTGTGGCGGACAATACACAAAGGTGATCGACCGCAAGGTGCGGGAGTTGGGTGTACAATCGGATATCCTGCCCATCGGGGCATCGGTGGACCAATTGGCCGGGTATCAGGCCATCATCCTTTCCGGCGGGCCGGCCAGCGTATATGGAGACAATGCTCCGCAGTTTGATCCCAGGCTGTTCCATCTGGGCATCCCGATGCTGGGGCTATGCTATGGCATGCAGCTTTTAAATAAGGAAATGGGCGGCACCGTTGCCGCGGGCGTCAAGACGGAGTATGGACAGACCGAAATCGAAGTCGATCCCGATTGCCCGTTGTTTGAGGGGTTGGCCCCCCGCCAGCAGGTGCTGATGAACCATGGCGATAACGTGCTGGCCTGTGCCCCGGGGTTTGAGGTAATGGCCCGCTCCGGCGGGGCGGTGACCGGCATTTATAACCGTGAGCTTAAACTGTATGGCGTGCAGTTCCACCCGGAAGTCGATCTGACCGAACACGGCGTGGACATGTTCCGCAATTTTATCCGCAACATCGCGGGCATGAAGGAAGTATATTCCCTGGAGGATCGCGTGGAAACCGCCATTGCCGCCATTCGCCAGCAGGTTGGGGATAACCCGGTGCTGGTATTGGTATCCGGCGGGGTGGATTCCGCCGTCAGCGCGGCGCTGCTGCTGCGCGCCCTTTCGCCGGAGCGGGTATACGCCATCCATGTCGACCATGGCCTGATGCGCCTGGGGGAGAGCGACCGCATCTGCCGGGAGCTGACCGGCCTTGGCCTGGTGCACCTGGAGCGCGTCAACGCGGCGGAGCTTTTCTTCCATTCCACCGTAAACGTGGATGGCCGCACGCTGGGGCCGCTGGATAAAACGCTGGATCCGGAGGAGCGGCGCAATATCATTGGCACGCTGTTTGTCAATATTACCCAGCAGGCCTGTCAAAAGCTGGGGTTGGATTTTGACCATACTTACTGGGCACAGGGCACCCTGCGGCCCGATTTGATCGAAAGCGGAAACCCCGATGTTTCCGCCCATGCCAGCCGCATTAAAACCCACCACAACGATGTATCGGGCGTGCGCCGGGCACGCGAAAAAGGCCTGGTGGTGGAAACCAATCGCGATTGGCATAAGGATGAGGTGCGCAAGGTAGCCCTGATGCTGGGGCTGTCGCAGGAGATCGCCATGCGCCAGCCTTTCCCCGGCCCCGGCCTGGCGGTGCGTGTGCTGTGCAGTGATGGCACGGATACCCTTCCCGGGGACGAGCAGCAACAGCTGGAGCAGGCTTTGCAGCAGGAATCCGCCGGCCTTGCCGGCCAGGTGCTGCCGGTTAAAACCGTCGGCATCCAGGGGGACTACCGCTCCTTCCGGTATCTGACCGTGCTGGAGCCGGGTAAGGCCGTTGGCCTTATCAATTGGGGCGAGATGGCCCGCCTGGCCAGCGCGCTTCCGGCCAGGCTGCCCTATACAAACCGCGTTGGCGTGGTTATCGGCGGCAGCGCGCAAGGGGCAACGCTGACGCCCACCTTTGTTACTGAACCCAACGCGCAGCTGCTGCGCTGCCTGGATGAGATCGTCACCCGCCGGCTGGGCGGCGGCAAGATCAGCCAGGCTTTTGCGGTGCTGCTTCCCTTTGGCGCGGAGCAAAAGCACTCCGTCGCGGTGCGGGCCTTTGTTACAAACGATTATATGACCGGGCGGGCTGCGCGTGTGGGGCAAGAGATTTCCGTCCAGGTGCTGGAGGAAATTGCCGCGGAAATCATGGAGCGCTTTGGCGATGATATTGCCTGCGTGCTGTATGATTGCACCGATAAGCCGCCTGCAACCGTGGAGTGGCAGTAAAAATGGCGCGTATTTTTGTAGACAGCCTGGCTGATGGAAAGGTGGCGCTGTCCCCTGCGGACAGCCGGCATATTGCCCGCGTGCTGCGGCTGGGGGCGGGCGATAGCCTGGTGCTGGTGTGCGATGGGCAGGAAGCGCAGGCCAAGATCGTGCAGGCTTCGCCCGAGCAGGTGATATGCCGGGTGGGGCAGGTGGAACCATCAAAAACCGAGCCCACCCTGCAGGTAACGCTGTATCAGGGGCTGCCCAAATTTGATAAGCTGGAAAGCGTTATTCAAAAGGGCGTGGAACTGGGCGTGGCGCGCATCGTGCCCGTTATCATGGATAGATCCGTGCCCCGTTTGGCCGAAGGGGCCAGGGGCAAGCTGGAGCGCTGGCGCACCATCGCACGGGAAGCCGCCCAGCAAAGCCGCCGCGGCCGGGTGCCGCAGGTGGAACAGCCGGTGCCCTTTATGGATTGCGTTCAGGAAATGGCCTCCAGCCCGCTGGCGCTGGCCATGGATGAGGAAGGGGGCATCCCCTTTGCCAGGGCCATCGGCGGGGCAAAGCAGCGGGTGGCGCTGCTGATCGGGCCGGAGGGCGGCATTGCCGCGGGCGAGCGGCAGGCGCTTGCGCAAGCCGGCGTTATCGCTGTAACGATGGGGCCGCGTATCCTGCGCACGGAAACCGCCGGGCCGGCGGCGCTGGCCGCGTTGATGTGCGCCACAGGGGAGTGGGAATGATGCGTTTTATCGTGCATGCCCTGGGCTGCAAGGTTAACCAATATGATGCCGCCGCCGCCCAGGCGGCGATGGAGCAAGCGGGCCATACCCTGGCACAGCCCGGGCAAAAGCCCGATGTGGCCATTGTATTTACATGCACCGTTACGGCGGAGGCCCAGCGCAAAAGCCTGCAGGCTGTACGCCGCGCCGCGCGGGAAGTGGGGTGCGTGGTGGCCGCGGGATGTACGGCCCAGCGCGTGGGGCGGCAGCTGCTGGATATTCCTGGCGTTGTGCTGGTGGTCGGCTCCAGCCGGCGGGCACAAATTCCGGCCCTGTTATCGCGCGCGTTGGCCGAGGGGCCGATCTGTGCGGTGGAGGGGTTGGAAAACCCCGCCTGCACATGGGAGGAAACGCCGGTGCTGACGCCCTATGATGGCCGGGCCCGCGCCCATGTAAAGGTACAGGAGGGGTGCAGCCGAAAGTGCGGATATTGCGCGGTGCCCTTGGCCCGTGGGCCGGAGCGCAGCCGTCCGCTGGAGTTGATCGCGCAGGAATGCCAGCGCCTGGCGCGCCAGGGCATCAGCGAAGTGATTTTGGTGGGCATCAACCTGGCTTCCTATGGCAAGGGCCAGGGGCTGACGCTGGTGGATGCCGTTTCGTGTGCGGCGCAAAACGGCATCAAGCGGGTGCGGCTGGGCTCGCTGGAGCCGGATCTGGTCACGCCGGGCATGATCGAGGGCTTTTTGCGTATTCCCCAGCTATGCCCCCAGTTCCATTTGCCGCTGCAAACGGGCAGCGAAAAAGTAAATGCCGCGATGGGGCGCATTTGTACGCCGGGGCGCGTGGCCCAAACCGCCGCTGCGCTCAGGCAGGCCTTTCCCAACTGCGGGCTGTGGACGGATGTGATGGTGGGCTTTCCCGGCGAAGGGGAGGCGGAATTTATGCAGACCATGTCCCTGTGCCGGGAAATCGGTTTTACCAGGCTGCATGTTTTTCCCTTTTCACCGCGGCCCGATACGCGCGCGGAAAAAATGCCAGGCCGGCCGGAAGCGGGGGAAGTGCGCCGCCGCGTGGGCGAACTGATGCAGGAGGGAGAGCGCCTGCGCCAGGCGTATGAAGCCGGTTTTATCGGCCAAAAAGCGCAGGTGCTGTTTGAAACCAAGGCGGATGGTGTTACAATAGGCCATACGCCGCAGGGCATTGTGGCTTTTGTACCCGGCGGAAAACCGGGGCAGATGGCTGAATGCATGCTAAAAGGCGTGCATGCCCAGGGGCTGTATGCCGATATGATATAGGAGGGCTTGATATGGCGGATTGTGTTTTCTGTAAGATTCTGGCCGGGGAGATTCCGTCCACACGGGTAATGGAAACGGAGGATGCCATTGTTATCCGGGATATCCAGCCCCAGGCGCCGGTACATTTGCTGGTTATTCCGCGGCGGCATGTGGAAAATGCCGCGGGCCTGGCAAACGAGCCGGAGCTGCTTGGCCGCCTGGTGGCGTTGGCCGTGCGTGCTGCCCAGCAGGAAGGGCTGACGGGCGGATACCGCATTATCACCAACACGGGGGATGATGCCGGGCAAAGCGTGCACCATTTGCATATCCACGTGCTGGGCGGGGCGCAACTGAGTTTAACCATGGCGTGATATACGGTTGACAACCTCCTTGGCCCTGGTCTATAATGAAGAGGCTAACTCCGCGGTCGGGGGACCGTCAGCGGAAGGAGGGATAAAGCCATGTCCGTTATCCGTGTAGGTGAAAATGAGTCATTAGAAAGCGCGCTTAAACGCTTCAAACGCAAAAATTCCGGCGTTGTAGCCGAGGTTCGCAAGCGTGAGCACTACGAAAAACCAAGCGTCAAGCGCAAAAAGAAGGCAGAAGCTGCGCGTAAGCGCCGCTACTAAGCAAGGATGAAAGCCAGCCGCCCGAATTTCGGGCGGCTGGCTTCTGTTATATAGCCGGATGCGGGGGCGCTTGGCCCGGCATATGGCCCTATACCGGCCTGCCCGGCTAAAAAATAGGTGCGGCCGGATGGGCCGTGCATTGGGGAGACCGGCACAAAAATAAAATTTTTCTTGCTCTGCGCACACCGGCGCCATGTGCTTTATTTGGGGATGATTGTTTGCGGCCGGCCCCACCGTTTTAAACTATCCATATAGTTGGCAACGCACGGGGGGACGTTTGGCCCGGGTCCTAAAAGGTGTAAAGCCCATCCCCAACGGGGGGTGCCCTTTGCCATAAAACGCCGGTGGCAGAGGCTTGTCAAAGCCCAGCGGCGGTATCGCATAAAAGGGTGGGCTGCATACGGTCTGCTTTCCCAAAAGGCGGGGATTGCCGGGCGGCAGCCGGCTGTATTTTGGCTTTTGCGCTTGCCCGCGGCGGGTATTCGTGCTATATTGCTGAATAGCAAAAGGGGGAATTACCATGCAGCAGTTGCAGCAGGCCCAGCGCGCGGCGGATAAGGCCGTTTGCGCCAGGCGGGATTTTATTATTGATCTGGGGCGCGATGTGTACGCTCACCCCGAAACCGGGTTTAAGGAGCAGCGCACCGCACAGGCGGTCGCTCAACGCATGCGCCATTTGGGATTGGAGCCCGAGGTGCTGGAAGAAGTGCCGGCGGTGCGTGCCGTCATCGATACCGGGCGGCCGGGGCCGGTCATCGCCATCATGGGGGAGATGGACGCGCTTTTGTGCGCCGGCCATCCCGATGCCACGCCGGATGGCGTGGTGCATGCCTGCGGGCACCATGGGCAGCTGGCGGCGCTGCTTGGCGCAGCGGCGGGGTTATTGGAAGGCGATGTGCTGGGCGGCATGTGCGGAAAAATCATTCTGATGGCCGTGCCGGCGGAGGAATATATCGAGTTGGCCTACCGCAGCGGGCAGCGCCAGAGCGGGCGCCTGCATTACCTGGGCGGCAAGCCGGAGCTTTTATACCGCGGCTGGTTTGACGGCGTGGATATGGCCATGATGATTCACCTGGGGGAAGGCGACAAGGTGGAAATGCACCGTGGCAGCGTCGGCTGCCTGGCCAAAATGGCGCGTTATCAGGGGGTGGCTTCGCACGCGGGCGGTTCGCCGCAAAACGGCATCAACGCCCTGTATGCGGCCACGCTGGGCCTTAGCGCCATCAACGCCGTGCGCGAAACCTTTATGGATAGCGACCAGGTGCGCGTACACCCGATTATGACCAAGGGGGGCGATGTCGTCAACGTCATCCCGGATGATGTGCGCATCGAAACCTTTGTGCGCGCGCGCACCGTGGAGGCCATGCAGGCCGCCGCCGAAAAGGTCGATCGTGCGCTGGGGGGCGGGGCATACAGCATGGGCGCCAGCGTTACCATCGATACGCTGCCCGGGTATTTGCCCTATACCGAAAGCGCGGATATGCAGCAGCTTTTAATGGAATATGCCGGCCAGCTGTGGGGCTTTGAGCCCACACGGGTGGACCGCATCGGAACGGGCTCGTCTGACGTGGGCGATTTAAGCACCCTGATGCCGGTCTTCCAGCCCTATATCGGCGGCGTGGGCGGCGCGCTGCACACCGTGCATTTTAGCGTGGTGGATGAGGATATTGCCTATGTGCTGGGAGGGCGGCTGCTGGCCACCATGGCGGTGGCGCTGATGGCGGGCGATGGCGCGCGCGCAAGGGACATTTGCCAGGCTTACCGGCCGATATTTGCCAGCATTCCCGAATACCTGGCTTTCCAAAATGCGCTGTATACCACGCGCACGCTGCCTTAAAGGGGCCCTGTAAGCGGCCCGTCAAAGGCAAAAAACGGGGATTTCAGCGGGGCATAGAGGATAAGTGCGGCCCTATTTTGGGGTGAACATGCCCATAAAAATATAGGATATAAAGCCCGTTTGGGGCAATAACAAGGCGGTTTGGCTTCCTAAAAAGGTAGGGCAGACCGCCTTTTTGCTGCCCTTTTGCAGGAAAAAACGGTGTACAGGGGCCGATGCGCGGGCAAATGGCTTTGGTGTAAGGCGGTAAAATGCGCCGCCAAAGCCCTAAATTGGGTGGTTGCACCCGCTTTTTTTGATTGAAAACAGCGGGTATAAGCCCGGTATGATGCCACCCGAAAGGCGCCGATGGGCAAGAGAAAGCCGGAATAAAAGGGCCTAAAATCCACCGGGAAGGAGGTGGCTTTTTGAAAATTGCGGTGGGTGACAGGGCAAAAAACGGGGGCAAAACAGGGCAGAGGAACAGGGAAAAAGCCTGTAGAATGGCATGCCCAAAGGGGAAAATATGTGGGAAAGAGGGGCGGAAAAGGGGGCTGAGCGGGCCGGATGGGGCGGCAGGATCGGCGATCAAGCACCCCCATGCCCATAAAAAAGAGCCATGTCAGGGCGCAAAATTAACCGGGCAGCCCCCTAAAAGGGGATGAAAAAAGCCCAAATAGGGGGTAAAAACCGGGCGTTTATGGGCCTGAAAGGCCCCCAAAATAGGCCCAAAGAGGGCTAAAACAGGTGGGGGAGAGGGGGGACGGCTGCTTTTGCCGCCGAATTGGGCTTTTTTTCGCGGAAAAATGCCGTGCAAAAAGCGGCTAAAAGGGGACAAAAGAGGGCAGCTGACGGAAGCAAAACCCTGTAAAAAGGGGGCAAAAAGCGGGCCGCCAGGCAGCCGAAACCGGGCTGGAACCAGGCTGAAAAGGAACAAAAAAGGGGGATGAAGGCTGCTTTGGGCAGGCGGACATCCCCCTAAAAAGCCGGGCTTGCGGGATAAATGCAGGGCGTCAGGCGGCCCTAAACGGGTGCTTCGCCGGCCTTGCGGCGGCGGGGCTTACACAAAATTTCACCGATTTCAAGGTCTAGATAACGGTCCATATGGGCGGGGCGAAGCACCAGGGCGGTGTCTGCGCCGCGGCCGCTGCCGGCCACCGCAATGACATCGCGCGTGGTAGGAATCAGCCCGGCATCGGCCGCCATGACGGCGATTTCCGCGCACACTTTTACGCCGTCGGTAGCGAATTGACGAAGCGCCCAGGCGACGATTTCAGCCGTGCTGACGCCGTGAAAACGGTTGGAAAAGCCTCGCTCAATGGAGGAGAAAGCATGTGGCCCGATGAAAAGGGGGCACCCCTTTTCGGCCAATTCCTGCGCCGCTTCGGGGGCAAAGGACTGGGCATCCGGCGTGGTGTGGGAGTGGCCGGCATGCTCGCCGACAACGGCCAGTTTGATGCCGCTGCCCGCCAGCGCACGGGCAAATAACAGGGCGGTTTGCCCGGTGGTGGAGGCCAGGACAACCTCGCGAATATCGCCCTTTTTCAGGCGTTCCAGTACACAGGAAAGCACGGCCTGCGTATTGGCCGGGCCTGCCCCATCAAAGTAAGTAATGGCTGCTTTTTCCATGTTAAAACCCCTTTCTTTGCATCGCCCCGGCAGGGGCAGCATCAGGATGGAAACATCATATCACAAACATCCGGCGGGGGCAAAATTGTTCTGATAAAAGAACAAACATATAGTTAGAAGTATTAATTTAAACAGAAAAAATTTGCATAAGCATAATGAATTGGACATACATAATAAATATACAGCCCAAAATCCAAGAATCTATTTATATGGTGAATCTAAATAAAATAAATAGAATGAAACCTAATCAACTCAGGAAATAGTAGAAAATAAAAAGATGATGGCCCATATCTTGAATGAAAGGCCCAAAATTAAAAAATGTAAACCCAATAAAACAAGCAAATAAACCAGCGCCCAAAAAGTTATCCACAGCCTGTGGAGGCTGTGGATGAAAAGTGGGGAAAATATTGTGCATAAAGTAAACAAGTTCTATTCTTGAAGCTCCGCCCAGCGGTTAAAGGCGTCCTCTAGCTCGATTTCAAGGGCGCGATATCGGGTAACGATATCCTTGGCCTGGCCGCCGCCGGCGTAGGTGGCCGGATCCGCCAGGGCGCTTTCCAGCTGTGCCTTCTCGCCCTCCAGGCGCTGGATGGTATCCTCCAGGCGTTGGATCTCGGCAGCGCGCTGCTGGCGCTTTTTGATCTGCTCGCGCTCGGCCTGCAAACGCTCGCGTTTGGCGGCCCGGTCCTCCACCGGGGGGGCCTTATCGGCGGCGCGCCTGGCCTGCAGTTCCAGGTAGTCCTGCCAACCGCCCAGGCTTTCGATCAGCCGGCCGTCTTCGAAAAACAAAATGCGCGTGGCAACCCGGTCGACAAAAAAACGATCGTGCGAAACAAACAGCAGCGTGCCCGGCCAATCCAGCAGCGCTTCCTCCAGCGCGGCGCGGGAGGGCATGTCCAGGTGGTTGGTCGGCTCGTCCAGCGCCAGCACGTTGGGGGCTTCCAACAATAGCTTGAGCAGCATCAGCCGTGCCCGCTCGCCGCCCGACAGGATGGATAGATCCGCAAGTGCGTCCTCCCCAGGGAACAGGAAAGCGCCAAGCAGCTTTCTAAGCGCGGTGTCGCCCAGGCGGGGAAACTCGTTGCGCAGCTCATCCAGCACGGTGCCGGTATGCCCCAGCGTGCGCTGCTGCTGATCGAACCAGCCCACCTTCATGCCGGCGCCGGGATAGACGCGGCCCATCGTGGGCGCCAGCCTGCCGCACAACAGGCGCATCAGCGTCGTCTTGCCGCAGCCGTTTGGGCCGACGAACGCCACGCGCTCGCCCTGATGGATCAGCACATCAAAATCTTTAAATACGGTACGCCCGTCAAATTCGATGCCAAGGCCGCTGGCCCGCACGGCTTCCTGCCCCAGGTGAGGGGGCGGCGGAAACTCCAGCCGCAGCGTCCGTTCGGATTGTGGGTTTTCCAGGCGCTCCACCCGGGCCAGCAGCTTTTCGCGGCTGCGCGCGGCGCGGATGCTCTTTTCCCGGTTAAAGCTGCGGTAGCGCTCGATAATGGCCTCCTGCCGGGCAATCTCGCGCTGTTGCAGCTGATAGGCGCGCATGCGGGATTCAAACCGCTCGGCGCTTTGGCGCATGTAATCGGTGTAGTTGCCCTCATAGCGCTCCAGCCGGCCGAAGGAAAGCTCGGCTACCTCCGTGCAGACGGCATCTAAAAACCACCTGTCATGGGAGATCAGGATGACGGTGCCCTTCCAGGCCTTGAGGATCCCCTCCAGGTAGGACATGGCGGGAAGATCCAAATGGTTGGTGGGCTCATCCAGCAGCAAAAGATCGGGCTTTTGCAAAAGCAGGCGCGCCAGCGCCAGGCGGCGCATCTGCCCGCCCGACAGCGTGTCCACCGGCTGGGAGAAGGACTCGCGCTCAAAACCCAGCCCAATCAGGGCGCCGGTGCAGAGGCTGTCGGCCATATAGCCGCCCAGCTCCTCAAAACGCTGTTGGGCCTGGGCATAACGCCCGGCCAGGTCCTCCAAAATGGCGGGATCGCTTTGGCTTTGCATCTCGCGCTCCAGCGCCGCCATCTCGTCCCCCACGCGCCAGGCCGGGGCAAAGGCGTCCATGGCGCCGTCCCACACCGTGCCGGTCAGGTTGCCAAGATCGATCTGGCTTAAATAGCCGATGGATACCCCGCGGGCAATGGAGCAGCTTCCCTCATCGGGCATATCCAGCCCGGCGATGATATTCATCAGCGTGGTCTTGCCCGCGCCGTTTGCGCCGACCAGGCCAAGCCGGGCCCCGTCTTTTAGGGAGAGCGTAGCGTTTTGAATAACGGTATTGCTTCCAAAATGACGCGCCACATCCTGCAGCGTCACCACATAACCAGAAGGCATAGGCGCCCCCTCTTTTATCAAGATTTTACAATTATAGCATGGAAAAAGCCCCCTTTCAACGCGGCGGGCTGCCCCTTGTCTTTCACATGTGCTTTTGGTATAATTCATAAGAATATGAAACCGAATTCATGCGGAAGGGGGCATGGCTGTGGTTCGTGTAGTGGTCGATGCCACAGGCGGTGATTTTTGCCCGCAGGCCCCGGTAGAGGGGGCGCTCAAGGCGCTGGAAGCAGAGCAGGGGCTGCTGCTTACCCTGGCCGGGCCGGAGGGCGAAATCAAGCAGGCGCTGGCCGGAAAGGCCTATGATGCCGGCCGCCTTGCCATCCTGGATTGCCCGGAAACCATTACCAATCACGAGCATCCCGCCACCGCCATTCGCAGAAAGCGCGGCAGCGCCATTGTGCAGGGAATGGGCCTTGTTAAATCCGGCCAGGCCGATGCCTTTGTTTCCACGGGTTCCACCGGCGCGGTGCTGTCGGGCGCCATGCTGCTGCTGGGCCGGATGGAGGGAGTATCCCGCCCGGCGCTTATGCCCATGCTGCCCACGGTCGGCGGGCGCCCGGTTATCTTGATCGATTGCGGGGCCAATGTCGATTGCAAGCCTATCCATTTGCAGCAGTTTGCGCTGATGGGCTCGGCCTACCTGCAGGCGATGGAAGGGGTGGAGCAACCCCGTGTGGCGCTTCTGAATATCGGGGCGGAGGCTGAAAAGGGCAATGAGCTGACAAAGGCCGTCTATCCGCTGCTGGATCAGATGCCCATCCATTTTACCGGCAATATCGAGGCGCGGGATATTCTTTCCGGCCAGGCCGATGTTATCGTCACGGATGCGTTTGCCGGCAATATCGCCATGAAAGCCACGGAAGGTGCGGCGGGCGCCCTGATGCAGATGCTCAAGCAGGAAATGACGGCTAACCCCTGGTACAGCCTGCTGGCGGCCATGCTCAAGCCGGCGCTGCGGCGAGTCAAAAACCGTATGGATTACGAAAAAGTTGGCGGCGCCCCGCTCATTGGCGTAAAGGGGTGCGTGTTTAAGGGGCACGGTTCCTCGCATGCAGGCGCGGTGGAGCGCATGATCGATCAGGCCGTGCGGTATGTACAGCGGGATGTTACCTCGCGCGTGGCTGGCGCTATTGACAGCGCCGGCGTGGCCTGGCACCGCGGGGAGGGTTAGGCGCAAGCCTGATTGGCCGGGCCGCAAAGCTCATATATATTTTTGCAGGAGGGGATCACATGTCTATCTTTGAAACGGTACAGGGCTACATTGCCGAGCAGCTGGCCATGGACGCCAGCCAGATTACACTGGAATCCAAGCTGATCGATGATTTAAAGGCCGATTCGCTGGATATCGTGCAGCTGATTATGAACATCGAGCAGGAATTTGGCATCGAAATTTCCGATGAGGATATCGCTAAGCTGTCCAGCGTTGGCGATATCGTCGCCTATATTGAATCCAAGGGGAAATAATATCCGTGAAGGATTGTGAAGCAACAAGCATAGCCGCGCTGGAAAAAGCAATCAATTATTGCTTTTCCCGGCGCGACTTGGCTTTGGAGGCCTTGACACACCGTTCTTATAAAACATGGGATGCCCATGCAAGGGACAATCAGCGCCTGGAATACCTGGGGGATGCGGTGCTGCAGTTGATTTGTGCGCGCATGCTTTTTGACGCCCTTCCCGGGGCGGAGGAAGGTGAGCTGTCCCGCCAGCGTGCATCGCTGGTTTGCCAGGGGGCGCTGGCGGCCTATGCCAGGCGCCTGGGGATTGACGGCCTGCTGCGCGTTGGCCGGGGGGAGGAGCATACCGGCTCCGCCCGCGGAGATGGGCCGGTAAGCGATTTGTTTGAGGCCGTGCTGGCCGCCGTCTATTTGGATGGCGGGCTGGAGGCGGCGCAGCGAATGGCCCTGCCCTGCCTGGAATGGGGCATGGCCAACGCCGTTTATACGATGGATGCCAAATCCGCCTTGCAGGAATTGACGCGCCATACCCTGGGTGAGGATGCCGTTTACGACAGCCGCCAGATCGGCGGGCCCTCCCACAAACCGGTATTTTTGTCCACCGTCAGTGCGGCCGGCCGCGTGTTGGCCCAGGGGCGGGGCGGCAGCAAAAAACTGGCCGAACAGCAGGCGGCGCGCCGCGCCCTGGAACTTTTGCAAAAGAAGGAGGAAAAGCATGTACCTGAAGACGCTGGAAATCCAGGGCTTTAAATCCTTCCCGGAACGCATCGAAATCGCCTTTCAAAAGGGCATCACCGCCATCGTCGGGCCAAATGGAAGCGGCAAAAGCAATGTTGCCGATGCCATGCGCTGGGTGATGGGCGAGCAATCGGCCAAGCAGCTGCGCGGCAGCCGCATGGAGGATGTCATCTTTGGCGGCACCGATAACCGGCGCCCCCTGTCTTTTTGTGAGGTGACGTTGACGCTGGATAACGCCGATGACGCGCTTGGCGTCGGCTTTGCCGAGGTGGCCGTAACGCGCCGTCTGTACCGCAGCGGGGAAAGCGAATATTATATCAACAAAACCGCCTGCCGCCTGAAGGATGTGTTGGATCTGTTCCGCGATACCGGCGCCGGGCGGGAGGGGTATTCGGTTATCGGCCAGGGCCGTATCGACGAGATTTTATCCAACCGCGCCGAGGACAGGCGCGCGGTGTTTGAGGAAGCCGCGGGCATTGCCAAGTATAAAACCCGCAAGGTGGAGGCGGAGCGCAAGCTGCAGCACACCGCGGATAATTTATCGCGCGTGGACGATCTTCTGGGCGAACTTTGCGCCCAGCTGGAGCCGCTGCGCGATCAGGCGGAAAAGGCCAAAACCTACCTTTCGCTGCGCGATGCGCTGCGTGGGCTGGAGATCAACCAGTTTTTGTACCAGCACGAGCATCTTCAGCAGCGCGCCCAGACCCTTGGCCAGCAGCTGGAGGAAATGGAAATGCGCCGCGACCAGCTGGCGCGCGAGGGGGAAGCCCTGCAAAAACGGGCCGAACAGGATGCCGCACGGCTGGAGGAAACCGAGCAGCGTGCCCAGCAGCTGCGCGAAGAATTAGCCGCGCGCACGCACGAGGTGGAGGCCCTGCAGGCCGATATCCGAGTGCTGGAGGAGCGGCTGCATCACCTGGATGCCGATATCGCGCGCGAGCAGGCGGGTATGGAGGATGCCACCCGCGCACGGGAGCAGGCATGTCTGGCCCTGGAACAGGCCCAGGAGGAAGTGCAGCATAAAAAGCAGCTGCGCGAGCAGGCGCGGCAGGAATTGCGGGAAACGGAGGAAAAGCTGTCTGCCCTGGCCGATACCATCGCCCTGCAGGAGCAGGAGATGGAGCGGGCCAAGGGCCGCATGCTGGATGCCATGAACCGCATGGCCGATTTAAAGGCGCGCGCTTCCCACCTGGAGGCGCTGCATACCGCCACCAGCCAGCGCATGGAGGAAATGCGCCAGTTGGCCCATGGGGCCCAGCTGCGCCACACCCAGTCCCATGGCGAGGCGGAGGCTGCCCAGCAGGCGGTGGTCGATTTAAAGCGCCAGGAAGCCGGGGCGCTGGAAGAAGCCGCACGTGCGCAGGATGAGGCCGAGCGCCAGGGGCAGCGCGCCCAAGTGCTGCGCCAGCAGCGCCAGCGCGATGCCGAGGATTTGCAGGCCCTGCAATCGCGCGTGCGCGTGCTGGAGGATTTAAAGCGCGATTATGAGGGGTATCAATCCAGCGTACGCAACCTGCTGCGCGATTGTGCGCGGGAAGAAAGCCTGAAAAGCCGGGTGCGCGGCGTGGTGGCCGAGGCCATCCGGGTGCCGCAGCGCCTGGAGGTGGCCATTGAAATGGCGTTGGGCGCCGCGGCGCAAAACGTCATTACCCCCACGGAAAACGATGCCAAAGCCCTGATCGAGCACCTGCGCCGCCATCAATATGGGCGCGTCACCTTTTTGCCGATGACAAGCGTGCGCGGCAGGCAGCTGAGCGCGCAGGAGCGGGGGTACCTTAACCTTGCCGGCGTTGTCGGCGTGGCATCGGAATGTGTTTCGTTTGATCCCGCCTATGAGGCGGTGGTGCAAAACCTGCTGGGCCGCACCGTGCTGGTGGAAAATATGGAATGCGGCATCCAGCTGTCGCGCCGGGCGGGATATGCGTTTCGGGTGGTGACGCTGGCAGGCGATATGCTAAACGTCGGCGGCAGCATGACAGGCGGCAGCGTGCAATCGCGCGTCGGCGCCCTTTTTGGCCGCGAGCGCGAGCTGGCGCAGGCTAAAAACCGCATGCGCGAGATTCGGGCGGCCATCGAAAAACGGGAAGAGGAAATCGTTTTAGCGGCGCAGGCCTTTCAGCAAAAGCAGCAGCAGGAGCAGGCTTGCCTTCAAAAGCTGCAGGATATCCGTACCGAGCTTTCCCGTACGCTGGAGCGCGCCGGCATTTTGGAGGAAACCGCCAAGGGGCGTGCGGAGCGTGTGGCCGAATACAACCGGGAGGTGGAACGCCTTCAGGATACCCTGCAGGATATTGCCGCGGAAACCGCTGAAATTGCCTCCCTGATCGAGCAGGCGGAGCATGGCAACCGGCAGGATGCCCAGCAGGTGGACGGCGGACAGGCCGATTTTGCGCGCCTGAAGGAGCAGCTGTCCGCACTGCAAAACCAGGCAACGGCGCTGCGCGTTGCCCTGGCCGAGCGGGAGGCGCAGTCCGATGCCCTTGTGCGCGATGCCGAGCGGCTGCGCGCCGATCAAAAGCGCATGATGGAAGATGCCAGCCAGCGCCTGGAGCATACCCTGCAGGTGCGCGCCCAGCACGATCACGATGCGGCCAGTTTGCAGCACAGCAAAGCCCGCCTGGCCGGGCTGGAGGGGGCGCTTGCCCAAACCAGGGAAGCCCTGGCGCAAACCGAAAAGCAACGGGAGGAAGCCTTTGCCGCCTACCGGCAGGGGGAAGGGCTGCGCCAGCAGCAGGCGGCCGACAGCGCGGAATGCCTGCAGCGCATCGCCCGGACGGAATCGCAGTTGGAGCGTGCCCAGGCTGATCGGGAGGCGCTTTGCGCCCGCATATTCGAGGAATACAGCCTGACTTATGCCGATGCCCTGCCCTGGCGGGAGGAAAGCTTTAACCCGCAGGAAGCCGGGCGGGAAATTACGCGCATGCGCGGGGAAATCCGCCAGCTTGGCACGGTTAATGTCAACGCGGTGGAGGATTGCGCCGTGCTGGAGGAGCGGGTGGAATCCCTGTCCAGCCAGCGGGAGGATCTAACCCGTGCGGCGGAGGATCTGTCCAAGCTGATCTCCGGGCTGGAGGGGCGTATGGCCGCCCAGTTCAAGCAGGCCTTTGCCGAAATTAATGCCGCCTTCCAGGTTACCTTTAAAAAGCTGTTTGGCGGCGGGCATGCGCATCTGGAGTTGATGGATGCCTCGGATGTGCTGCAAAGCGGCATCGAAATCGTCGCCCAACCGCCGGGCACCAAGCTGAAAAGCCTGACGCTTTTATCGGGCGGCCAGCGCGCGCTGACAGCCATCGCCCTGCTGTTTGCCATGATCGAAATCCGCCCCACGCCCTTTTGCGTGCTGGATGAGATCGAGGCGGCGCTGGACGAGGCCAATGTGGCGCATTATGCCAGCGCGCTGCGCGGATATACATCGGACACGCAGTTTGTCGTTATCACGCACCGCAAGGGTACCATGGAGGCGTGCGATGCGCTTTACGGCATTTCCATGCAGGAAAAGGGCGTGTCCAGCATGGTATCGGTGCGCATGACGGAAGGGGAAACGGCGTAAGCCCCTTGCAGGAGGGAATTATTGATGGCAACACTATGGCAAAAGATGAAAATCGGCATGTCCAAAACCGCGCAGGCCATCGGTCGCACGATGGATACCATTACCGGCAAACGGCTGGATGATGCCTTCTTTGATGATCTGGAAGAATCGCTTATCCTGGCCGATGCAGGGGTAACCTGTTCGACCCGGATCGTCGCCGATCTTCGCGCCCGCACCCTTGAAAAGCGCGAATATGATCCCCGTGCCGTGCGCGAAATGCTGGCCGAACTCATTGCCGGCCGGCTGGAGGGCAGCCCCATGCCCCAGGTGGACGGCCTCCAGGCCGTGCTGGTGGTAGGGGTAAACGGCGTGGGTAAGACGACTACCATCGGCAAGCTGGCCGCCCGCTTTACCGCCCAGGGCAAGCGCGTGCTGGTGGCGGCGGGCGATACCTTCCGCGCGGCGGCGGCGGAACAGCTTGGCGTATGGGCGCAGCGCGCCGGCGCGCAGCTTGTCCGCCATCAGGAAGGGGCGGATCCGGCCGCTGTTTTTTATGATGCCATTCAGGCAGCCCGTGCCCGCGGGTGCGATTTGGTGCTGTGCGATACCGCCGGGCGGCTGCATAACAAGAAAAACCTGATGGACGAGCTGGCCAAGATCGCCCGCGTGGCCGATAAGGAGCAGGTGCCCTGCGTCAGGCTGCTGGTGCTGGATGCCGTTACCGGCCAAAACGCCGTACACCAGGCGCGCGCGTTTATGGAGGCGGCGCACGTCGATGGGCTGGCCATCACCAAGCTGGATGGAACGGCGCGCGGTGGCGTGGTGCTGGCCATCGCGCAGGAGCTTTCGCTGCCGGTGTGGTTTGTCGGCGTGGGGGAGGGCATTGATGATTTGCAGCCCTTCAGCGCCCGCGCTTTTGCCCGCGCGCTTGTTGGGTTGGAGGAAGAATAGCGCCGCCATTTTAAACAGGCGGCAGGTGGCGCAAAAAGGGTACAGCGTACGGCGCTGCCCATGCACATGGAATGGAAAGGGGATTTTTGCATTGCGGGAAAAAGCCATGCAGGATTTTAAACAATACAACCAAAGCCAATCGCTTTTGCACCATGCCCTGGCGGTGGAAGCCGTCATGCGCTATTTTGCCGCCCAAAAGGGCGAGGATGTGGAATATTGGGGCACTATCGGCCTGCTGCATGATATCGATTA
>JAQXFY010000158.1 GCA_029006015.1 bacterium | reverse complement strand
GGGATATGAATACAGCTAAAACGCAGGAAAAAGAGGATGCCCTGGCAGGGAAGTTTGCATCGGCGGAAGAAATGGCCCGGGCGTATCAAAGGCTGCAGGCCGCCTTTACGCGCAAGTGCCAACAGGCCAGCGAACTGGAGCGCAGGTTAAGCAGACTGGAAGAACAGGCCAAGGGGCAGCCCGTGCCGCAAGGGGATGCATGCGGGGTAGCTGCCGCCGGGCCTGAAAAGGAGATGGGGCGAATGGACAAGGAGCTATCGGAAACGATGCAGCAAAACGGGCCGGATGATATGGGCCATACCGCATGGGAGCAGGCAGAAAGGATACAACCCCCAAAAACGGACAAACAGCAAGATGGGCAGGCAGCCTTGGATGAACGGGAAGATATCCCCCGGATGCCCGAAGGAGACCGGCAAACACCGGGGGCGGATGAATGCCCGATGGAAAGCCAAAGCGCATGGGAGCGCCTGAGCGAGGAGGAAAAGCAGCTGATCCGCCTGGCGGCCATCCGGGAATACCTGATGGAAGTGCTGCGTGGAGGGGCACCGGCGGTATTTGATGGCATGGGTGCGCCGGTATCGCCGCCCAAACGCCCATCCAGCCTGGAGGAGGCAGGACGCATGGCGGCCGGAATGCTGGAAGGAAAATGAAGCACAACGGGTAAATGGGCGAAAAAAAGCCTGGCCCCGGATTTTGAAAAGATACATGCACCTACAGGGATAACCCGATCTTCCCCCCAGGGCGGACAAGGTGGTTGGGCCCCGGAAAGTGCCTTTGGGAAATGGGGCGTTCCAAAGGAAAAATGACATTACAGGAATATCGCCTGAAAAGGGCATATATCCGCCCCAAAATGATAATAAGGAGTGTTACACATGGCTGTTACCCTTTCTTCCGCTGAAAATGCACTGAAAAGCTTGTACCTGGATGTGGTGACCGATCAGCTGAACATCCAAACAAACCCCCTGTACAACCGAATCCGCCCCACCAGCAATTATGTGGTGGGTAAGGATGTGGTCAAACTGGCGCGCGTTGGGTTAAATGGCGGCATCGGCGCGGGTACCGAGGAGGGCAGCCTGCCCCAGGCGGCGGGCAACCGGTATGTTCAGTTTGTGGCCCCGCTGAAAAACCTGTATGGGCAGATCGAAATTTCCGACAAAGCCATTCAGGCTTCCGCTACATCCACGGGTGCGTTCGTCAACCTGTTAAACGATGAGCTGGAGGGGCTGATGCAGGCCTCCAAATTTAACTTTGGGCGTATGCTTTATGGCGACGGCGCGGGCACGCTGGCCACGACAGGCGCGCATACGACGGCAACGCTGGATATCGGGGTATCCTCGGTGCGCAACCTGATGGAGGGCATGGTGGTGGATATTCTGGCCAGCACCGGCGCCCCGGTGACCAATGGCGCCGGGCGTACCATCATCGATATCGATCGATCGACAAAAACCATTACGCTGGATGGCAGCCAGAAAATAACGACGGCTTCCGGTGACAGGATCGTGCTGCAGGGCAGCAACAACCTGGAGATCCTGGGCCTGGAGGCGCTGTTTTCCACCTCCACCACGTTATATGGCCTGACCCGCAGCCAGCATAAGTGGCTGTCGCCCTATACCAAGGCCGGCGTGGGGGCCATTGGCGATACCGCCATCCAGCTGGCCATCGACCATGTGGAGGAAGTAGGCGGAGGCACGGTGGACTTTATTGCCTGTTCCTATGGCGTGCGCCGGGCTTATCAGGCCTATCTGGCCAACAATAGCCGCAACGTGGATATCCTGGATTTGAAGGGCGGATTTAAAGCCATGAGCTTTGGTGGCGTGCCCATCTATGCGGACCGCTTCTGCCCGGAGGGTACGATGTATCTGCTGGATACGCGGGAGTTTACGCTGCATCAACTGTGCGATTGGCGCTGGATGGAGGACGGCACCGGCCGCATCCTGCGCCAGGTGGCGGGGACGCCCAAGTTTACCGCCACGCTTGTAAAATACGCGGAATTGATGTGCGACAAGCCCAATGCCCAGGCCCGCCTGACGGGGATTACCGAAAGCCCGGCCTGATAAACAAGGGGACGCGGCATATGCCGCGCCCCTGCTTTGTATATGCGGCCGATAGCGCCGCCTGGGCTGAAAAAAGACGGCATAGGCAAAACATGAAAAAACATACAGGCGTTGGGGACAAATGGCCGGCAAGCCTGTGGGCATGGAGCGGAAAACGCCTTTGTGCTGGCGGCTATGGCATGGCTAAAACCAATACCGGGCAGCTTGAAAATGCCGGCAGCGGGGAAAAGCACGGCGCCATCCCAAGCACGTTGGATGACCAAGGCTGCACCCCTATATGCCCAAGGATAGCAGTATTGGCGAAAAAGCGTATCCATGACCGGCCGAAAGGGGGATCAGCATGGCGCTGGAAGGTGTTTGCGATGCCAAACGCATACCCGTATCAAGCGATGCGATGGATATTGTTAACAGGATAAAGGAAATGGATAAAGGCTATTTTGTTATGTACAGGCGGGATACCGGGGCGTTTGAGGTGCATTACAGCGGAGGAAATCCGCAGCGCAGCTATCAGCTGACACTGCCTTATCCCATGCTGGATGCGCGCGCGGTGGAATGGGTTCAGCGCACGAGCATTGAGCATCTGGATAGGCTGGTGGCGCAAATGGATGCCATCAACGCCGCCCGCGAGGCGGGCCGCAGCCCGAATGCGGCGGGGAGGACGACATGAATTTATCGGAAATGGTAGCGCTGACGGCGCAAAACATCGGCGTGAGGGATGTGTTTGAACGGGCGGAACAGGTGGCTGGGGAAAACACGGCGCAGGCCCAATGGGCGCAGGCGGAGGCGGCCAAAATGAAAAGCAGGTTGGTCAGGGCCATCAATGGCGCGTACATGCAGGCGGCGCGTACTTTCTTTCCGCTGCGTATGTCCGAAAATGTGGCCCTTAGCCAGGAGGGCTGGGTGACGGGGGATAAACTATCGCGGCGGGTGGTGCGCTACCGAAGCATCCAGCACGAGGGAAGGGCACAGGCGTTTATGCAGCACGGCGATGGGGCCGAGGTGTTTGCCCCGGGCGGGGTGATGGTACGGGTGACCTATGATGCCCTGCCCAACGCGCTTGTGCAGGATGACGATGCCCCGGAAATCGGCGGTGGACGCCTGCCGGGAGAGGCGCTTTGCCTGGCGGCAGCCGCGCAATATTTTGCCGAGGACGGCCAGCGAAGCGCCGCAGCATTCTGGGATGCCCGTTACAAAGATATGCTGGCCCAGGTGCGCAAGGATCAATGGGCGACCCTGCCCGGGCGTGTGTGGAGGTAAGGGTATGTGGGGGAAAAACTGGCCGGGCGGCGGGGAAGCCATTGACCGAATCGATATGAAGGATTTTTCCCATGGGCTGGATTTATCGCGATCCCAGGCGCTGCTGCCCGATGGAGCGGCGCTGGAAATGAACCATTGCCAGGTAAAGGGGCGTGCGCTTGGAAGGGCG
>JAQXFY010000157.1 GCA_029006015.1 bacterium | reverse complement strand
ATACGTGGTAATTCCGACATAGGGATCCGTGGGCAAAGGCACGCCTTCCGGCATACGATAATGCCGGAGGGGATGGATATGTGAGAGGCAGGCTATAACCGCCAGGCTGCGGTGGAATATGCAAAAATCTGGGCTTTTAAGCGCAACCCCAAGTACCTGAACTTCGATGCGATGGGTGGGGATTGTACCAATTACGCTTCCCAGTGCATATATGCGGGCGCCAGGGTGATGAACCCTAAAAAGATATATGGGTGGTATTATTATAGCAGCAGCAACCGCACGGCATCCTGGACCGGGGTGCCATATCTGTATAACTTTTTGGTGGGCAACAAAGGCATCGGCCCCTATGCGGTGGTGACCGATGCAGGCGGCGTCCAGCCGGGCGATATTGTGCAGTTGGGCCGGGCCGATGGCTTTTTCTACCACAGCCCCGTGGTGATCGCCAACGATGGGCGCGAAATCTATGTTGCCGCCCATACTTTTGATGCCTATATGCGCCCGCTGGGCAGCTACCTATACGACCAGGTACGTTTTTTGCACATTGCAGGGGTGAGGGATTGGTAGCCAACATCGTAAGCATCACCCTTTTCCATGCACGGCATCAGCATGGCTTGCTGATGTTTTCACAGGCTTATACGTTTCATTACAAAATACCCTTTTTTCATTTTTGCCTGTCTATCCAGCTACAACCGTGCATGCCCATCGCAAAGGGCAGGCCCTGTTTCCTGGGCCTGCCCTTTGTTGTTTTTACCGCCAACACCGGCGTTGCCGGATGGCATATGTTGATTTTTTACAGCCAAAGCATTGCCTTCCTATGGAAAGCACCGCCTATCCGGCGTTGCAGCCCACGGCTATACCTGTTCCACCATCAGCCGGGGCGCGGCCAGCACGCCGCAGGCATGCAGGCGGTATTCATATCCCCACCGTTCCCCCTGCGTGCGCCAGGAATCCGGGCCATACCACGTTAGGTTATCATCGGTATTGTGCAGCTGGCCAAATGTGTTGATGCGGCTGCCATAGCAGGTTATCTCCAGCACATGCTCGCCCGCATCCACCAGCCCCAGCTGAAGGGCGTAAGGCGCGTAGGCGATAAGCCCCATATCCCGCCCATCCAGGCCAACGCGCATAACCGGGCTGCGGTATTGCGCCGCCTGCATGATCAGTTTGCCGCCCGGGCTTACAAACGGAATGCGGTATGTAACGTTGCCGCCGTAAAACGGCAGGCCCTGCGTGGCATAATCCCCAAAGCCAATGCGGGATATAGGGGCATCCAGCACAGCCTGCGTGCCAAAAAGGCGCACCGAAAAATCCCCCAGCAGATAGCATGCCTCCACGTTGCGGCGCCTGCCAAAGGGGATGGCCACCTGCAAGGTGGAGCTTCCCGCCGGCAGATCGGGCAGGGCGACGGTTTGAATGGCCTCATCGGTATACCAGACCTCCACCCGGTTTTCCACGGGCCGGCCATTGAGCGTAATGGCCACATCGGCGGCATCCTCGATGGCCAGGCGCGGGGCGGAAATGGGCACATTGGATTGAATGGTAAAGGCTAATTCCAGCGTATGGGAAGGTTTTTCGGGCGGCACCACCCAGGGCTGCGCCCATGCGCTGCGGCGCTGCGGCCAGCCCAGTTTGGCGCGCGCGGCGTTATCGATGCGCAGCACTTCCTCCACCGGCTGCCACTCCCCTCCATCCAGGCGGGAGGCGGCCATATCCAGCACCAACACGTTGGGCTCGCTCAAGGTAATATCAAACAACCCGCGAAGCGGCGCAAGCTCCCGATAGGCATCGCCCGCCAGCACGGCGGAGGTGCGATCGTACAGGCTTTGCAGCGGCAAAAAGCAGGGTTCCACCTGACCCACCCGTTCCGCCTGGGCCGATCGGCCGGGCATCAGGCGGTAAAGCAGGCTGTCATGCTGGCAGATAGTCTGCCGCCAGCGCGTCTGCCCCGCGGCATATTCGCAGGCCACCGGGCGGATATCGCCGGTTAAGGTATCATACAGCGTTACCTGCCACTCGCCCTTTACGCTGATGCGCAGGGCGCTGGGGCTGGGTTCATCGCGCAAAAGGGGCTTTTTGCCATTGGCAATAAACAGCCATTTCCCCTGGCCATCCCGGCGCAGCTGGTGCAGCAGATGCTCCGTGCGTACGCCGTCCACCCGGATATCCAGCATACGCTCCCCCTCCAGCGCATGCAGCAGCGCGCCTTCATCCTGCGGCACGCACAGGCAGCCCTTTGCCAGCTTTTGCACGCGGTCGGAAGGCACGGCATCGACCAGCTCCGGCACACGGCCGACAAAGATCAGCTTGCCCCCCGCCTGCCGGAAGGCTTCCAAGCGTTCCAGCGTTGAGGCGCGCATGGTGATCATGCCGGGCACCACGATGGCGTCATAGGCCATTTGGCCCACCGTAAGGGGCGCACCGCCCTTATCGCACAGCCCGAGCAGCAGCGATTCGGCGATAAAATCAAAATCCACAAGGCCAAAAAGCAGCCATTGGGTGATATTGGCAAACAGGGTTTCCAGGTTTTGGCGGGGCAGGCGCGTCTGCTCCTGCGGGCCGTTTAGCAGCCAATAGCTTTCGATGGGGTGAATGACGCCCACGCGCACATCGGCCTTGCCGCGCGTCAGCGCCGTATTGACGCGGGCAAAATGGTTTTCCACATAGGGGTATTCTTTGTACCAGGGCGATTGATAGCCGATGCTGGCCGGATAATCGCGCTTGGCCTCCCCCGCCATGGATACCCAGGTCAGGTGCTGTACGCGGCAGGTAACGCCCAGAGCTGCCTGCCAATCTCCCTGCAGCTTATGGCCACGGAAATCAAAATCCCAGTTGGTAACGCCGTACAACTCGCTAAGCACGCCGGGGCAGCCGTATTGGTGGGAAGCCGATTGCGCCTGCTTGGCGGTGGCATATTCGCGCCAATCGCACAGCATATCGATGCCCGGCAGCCCAAAGGAGCGATAGGAACGCATGGCTTCCCCCGTGGCGCCGGTCTGGCTTTGCAGCGTTGGCTCATCCAGCACATGGCCGGTTAACAGCAGGTTGTTGTTTTTGCACCACGCACCCACCACATCGGCAAAACCGGCGGCAAAACGCTCGGCAATATGGTCATAATACCGATAGCGCGCCTGCGAATAACCCTGCGGCAGCTCCCAGACAAGCTCCGGCAGCGTATCAAAAAAATCCGCGCCGTAGGTATGTTGGTATGTAACGGGAAAATCATCGGTATAGGGAATGATAACCGGCCGCTTTTCATCGGCAAAGCCCAGCACCGTGCCCTCGCCCCGGTTGGGTTCATCGGTAAAAATGGCGGGCACACTTTTGCCAAATTCCTGCCCCAGTACCTGCTTATAGCGCTCGTGCGTGATGCGGACAAACTCTTTTACGGCGCGGGGGTTTAGCGTATCCAGATAGGCCTGGTTGTTGTACCAGGGGTTATCGCCCGCCACCCGCAAATAGGCATACCAGATTTCCTCCCCCTCCACCGCGGCCTGCTGCGGCCCCATCTGCCGGTAGCCCTCCAGGCAGCCATCCTTCAGCCGGACGGCATAACAGGCCAGGGGCGGCTGGCCTTCCTCCTTTACCGGGGTAAACTCCAGATGGCGCTGGCGCAGCGCTGTATCCTTGGTGACGATGCCGCCCGCCGAACCGGATGGCCAGCGGTCCTCATCATACAGCCAGCTGAGCATGCCCAGTTCCCGCGCCTTTTCATTGCAGGCCCGGATGCAATCCATAAATTCATCGCTTAAATAAGGCGTTCCCATGCCGGAGCGGCTGTGCATATGAAAGCCGCCCAGGCCCATTTCGTGCATCATCTCGATCTGGCGCGTTAGCTGCCCGGCATCAAGCACGTTGTTCCACGCCCAAAATGGCGCGCCGCGGTATTCAGCCGTTGGGTTTTGAAACAATTCGGCGGACAGTTCTTTTTCCTGCGATTTGGGATACAGCATACCCTAAGCCCTCCCATACATTCAACTGGCTCTATTCTGGCAAAACGGCGGGTAAAAGTCAAATAAAAATTTGTCGTTTTGCCCTTTACGGGCCGCATGCCTGCCCCGCAATCACCCGCAGACAGTTTTGCCGCGCTGCGCCGATAGGCACCCGCAGCAAGGGCACATGCCAGGCCCGTCTTTCCCCATATGATTTGGCCTGCAACAAAAAAGCGGCCCCAAAGGGGGCCGCAAACGGCAGGGAAACCGAAAACACCTTGTATTGATTACCATATATCATTCCATCCGCAGGTGTGGGGGATATCGGTTTCCCGGATTGTTTATTTTTCGATATAAGCCAGCCCCACGGCGCCCGGCCCGGCATGCGTGCCGACGATGCACCCGATATCGCTGCAGGTTATCGGCGCGCCCTCTACCTTGGGAATAAAATAGGCCTTGCATGCCTCCAGCGCATCCGGGGCATTGGAGTGCCCAAACGCTATGCCCAGGCTGCGATCCGGCGGTGCCTGTTCCATCATCTCCGCCATGCACCTGAAACCATTCTTACGTCCGCGCGGCTTGGCGACGGCATGGATGCCCCCATCCTTTAGCACGATGACCGGGGTAATGCCCAAAATGCTACCCACCGCTGCCGAGGCAGAGGACAGGCGCCCGCCTTTTTTTAAATATTCCAGCGTACCCACGACGGCCAGCAGCCGAAGCCGGCCTTTCATCTGTTCTATTCCCTGGGCGATTTCGCTGGCTGTTTTGCCCTGATCGCGCATGCGCACGGCCTGGTTTACCAAAAGGCCAAGCCCAAACGTAACCGCCCGCGTATCAATGGGATATACCGGCCCGCCCAGCTCCCGCGCGGCCATAACGGCGGAAGCATAGGTGCCGCTCAGCTCCGAGGAAATAAACAAACCGACGATTTCATCCCCCTGATCCAGGATGGGCTTGAAAGCATCCATAAACTCAGCCGGGGAAACCTGGGTGGTGGTGGGCAGCGTTTGCGATTCCGCCAGGCGCTTATAAAACGCTGCCGCGGTCATATCAATGCCATCCCGAAACATCTGCCCGCCAAAGAAGACGGACAGCGGAACCACATGGACCCCCATCGCCCTGGCGCGTGCTGCCGGGATATCCGCCGTACTATCCGTAAAGATGTGTACCATGCTATCATCTCTCTCTCCGTATGTTTTTTGCCCTGAAAAAGCTGCTAATGCCGCTGAGTGCCCGCAGAAAGACCGGCACTTCCTCCTCACTTAGAACGCGCAGAACATCTTCCACCATTTCCTGGTGAAAAGCGGCATGGCAGGCATATGCCTGCATTCCGCGCCCGGTAGCCAGGATGCGCACCACGCGCTTATCCCTATCATCCCGCAGGCGGCTTAAATAGCCCTTTTTCTCCAGCAGGTTGACCGCGGTGGTCAGCGTGCCCGCCGTCACGCCCAGGGTATGGGCAATGGCGGTGGCACGGTTATCGCTGCCCTGGGCATTGACCACGGCTTCGATAACATGCATTTCCTTTACGGATACATTATCGAACCCGCCGGTGGATAAGCTGTGCTCCTCCGTCCGCAGGATCTCGTTAAATACCGATACCAGAAAATCATTAATCGCCTGCTGAGGGGCAGCCATGCCTATCGCCTCCTTAGTTTGAAGTTCAAAGCAAATTCAGCATACACCGGATACGCCGCCCTGTCAAGGTATTTTGAACTTCAAATAAAAATTTTTAAGCGCTATATCGATTGCCCATCATGGGCCACGCCGCCACATAGCCCCCGCTACGGCAGCTTTTCGCCCCGCCTTTACGCCCGGCGCGGTGCGCAAGGTGGGCTGGCCTGCTTGCGTATCCCTTATGTTGCAAAAAATGCTGCCCGGGCACCAACCGCTTGGCCGCCTTTTGCCGCGCAGGCTTTGGGCCCGCCGGCAAGGAGTTTTTGCATATAAACAAAAACGCCCTGCTTGAAGCAGGGCGCTATACCTGGCTGCATCATGCCTTTTTAAGCCTTGGTTTTTTAGAAGGACGGGCAATTTCGCCTGCCCGGGTCAGGGCAATTTTGGTCAGCACCGGGCCAACCAGTTCGTAGATCAGCGTAGCGCACAGCACGATGGCGCGGATACGGCTGCCATATTCGGGCAACGATATCATGGCCATCTGCGCCATGCCGATGGCCACACCTGCCTGCGGCAGCAGCGCGACGCCCAGGTACTTGGTAATATTGGGATGGGCATGCACCATAGCAGAACCAATGCTGGCCCCGCCATATTTACCCAGGGAACGGGCGATCAGGTAGAGCACCCCAAAAAGGCCGACCGTCGGCACGACGGATAATTCCAACTCTGCGCCGGAGATGACAAAAAACAGCATAAACAGCGGCGGGGTCCACCGATCCGCCCCTTCCAGAACAGCCTCGCCATCCTGGCGCAGGTTGATAAAGGCGGCCCCAATCATCATGCACACCAAAAGCGACGACAGGTTCCATACCCCCGACAGCGCCACCCCTGCGATAACCATGGTGATCATCAAGCACAGCCGGTTGGCACGGGAGGCAAAAAAGCGCATCAAAAGCGCCAGCAGCGCCCCCAGCGCGGCGCCCACCACCAAGGATAACACAATTTCCCGAATGGGCTCCAAAATCAACATGCCCACCGAAACAGCCGCCTGGGAGGACAGCGACCGGGCTATCGCCATGGAAATGGAAAAAGCCATCAGGCCCAGTGCATCATCCATGGCCACAACCGGCAGCAGCGTGCGGGTTACCGGCCCATCGGCCTTATATTGGCGAACCACCATCAGCGTGGCCGCAGGCGCTGTTGCCGTGGCAATGGCGCCCAACGTCAACGCCATGGGTGCATCGCACCCGGCGATCAGCAGCACCGCATCCACCAGCGCAAGCGCCATCAACGCCTGAAAAACGGTGATGGTAATGGCTTTTCCGCCGATTTCCTTAATGTGCTTCCACTTAAACTCGTTTCCGATGGAAAAAGCAATAAAGCCAAGCGCCACGGCTGTTATCACATCAAGTGCCTGCAGGTTATCCCCGCCGACCCAGTTCAGGCAATACGGCCCCACCAGCACGCCGGCGATCAGATACCCCGTCACATTGGGCAGGCGTACCCACTTCATAACGCGCGTCAAAGCAAGCCCGGCGGCCATTGCAGCCGCCAGGCTGAGCAGGATATTCATGTTTAACTCAGCCCTTCTACTTCCAAAATGGGCAGGGTGAACAAAATGCCGGTATCGGGCTTATCCAGCCCGCCCGTCACCCTGCGAACAACAGCTTTTGCCGTTTCCACTTGTTCCTCCGGCAACACCATCAGAACGGTTTTGCTGTCCACCCCATAGGGGCGGACAAACTGGCGCAGCGAACCAAAGATGGGCGGCGGTTCAACGGAGGACGTATTGCCAATCACCTGAACCATACCGATGGAATTGAGCACGGTCGCCCGTGTGATGCCCTGCTTCATCAACTCCGATAAAATGGTGGGCAGAATTTCCGTATGGTTCAAAATCAACACCATTAAAAGCATGCGCTCGCCTTCTTTCGCCGAAAATGAACCTTGCCGCTATACGATACGCCTGCCGGAGCCGCCCGTCAAGCGCCCTGCCAAATAAAATTTTCCTTTTCCGTTTTATGCTGCGGCTGCCCTTATCAAAAACAGCGCATTTCCCTTGCCATGGCACAAAGCGCGGCTGCCTTGCCGGGGCGTTCATGGGGCATAATGGCTCCGCCGCTTTGCCGCCTTATCGCAGCTTGGTGGACAACCACGGGCTACCCGGCCGCGTAAAGCGCCAGGGAAAATCCCGTGCCTCGCCCGCATAATCGATATTGATCCGGCGGGATGCCTGCACCGTTTCCACGGGCGCATCCAGGATATACAGATGCCCATCGCCACACAGATCGCGCCCCGAATCCGCCGCCGAAAGCTCAAGCGCCCGGCATAATTTCCCAGGGCCGTCCGTCAGATGGGCATCCTTTTGCACGCCCCGCCGCCGGCGCATCAGCTCCAGCCCCTGGATGGGCTCCAGGGCGCGGATAAAGACCGATTGGGGCACTCCCTCCCCGCCGGTAACGATATTCATACAGGCGTGCATGCCCCAGATCAAATAAATATACGCTACCCCCGCCTTACCAAACAGCACCTGTGTGCGCGGGGTCCTGCGGCCGCCATAGGCATGGGAAGCCGGATCTTGAGCGCCCATATACGCCTCCGTATCAACGATGATGCCCGCGCATATGCCTTCCGGTGTTTGATGCACCAGCACCTTGCCGATGAGTTGGCTTGCCACCTCAAGCGCGCTGCGCGCAAAAAAAGCCCGCTCCAGGCGCTTTGGATTATCCTCCATTCCCATGCTGCTCTCCTTTTACGGCGGCAAAACCCATGGCCGCGCCCCCACTACCCCCGGGAGGGGATGCGGCGCATATACGCCATAAATTTTTGCCAATCCAGCCGGCTTAAATGGTGCGTGCCTGCGCGCAGATGGTAAGCAATATCGCCCCCATGCAGCTGGGTTCCCACCCTGGGCCATCTATCGGGCGCAACCAGGCCCTGGCCGCCCAGCAGCCGGAACACCGGCCCCGCCGCCAGGCAGGATGCATATTCCGCCCTGGGATCGGCCCAGGCATCCCCGGCCGCGCTGGCCACATATACCCGCCTGGGCGCCATCAGCGCCAGCAGAAAATGCTGGTCAAAGGGCATATCCCCCTCCCGCCCGGCCCAGGCGGCATAGGCCGGGCAAAACCAGTGAGGAAAGGAATCGGTAATTTCCTTTACCCGCTCCCCCTGTTTCTCCCGGGTAATGGCGGCGCCGGAGCAGCCCGATTCATTGGAAATGGCGCAGCAGAAGCGCTCATCCAACGCCCCGGCCAACAGCGCGGTTTTGCCCAGCCGGGAATGCCCGACCACGGCGATGCGCCCCTTATCCAGCATATCCAGGGATTGGGCAAAATCCATCACCCGCATGGCCGCCCAGGCCCACATGGCAATGGTTCCACCCGCGTGCGCGCCCCGCGTACCATCGGGGTACAGGATATGCCCCAGCCCTTCCATGCACCCTCCCACCCGGTCGGGCGCCACATCCTGATAATGAAAGGACAGCACCGCAAACCCGCCATCGAGGATTTCCTCGCTGGGCAAAAGCCGGTCGGGCACATCGGGGCGAAAGCCGATATACACAAATGCCGGATGCGGCCCGTTTCCTTTGGGCAGCACGCAGGTAATGGGAAACGCAAAGGTATCCGCCCCCAGGCTGCAGGCCAGCTCCACCCGCATATACAACGCCTTGCCCGCGCAATAATCATGGTTTTCTTCAAGCACCCGTGCCTGCATACCGCAGGGTTTTGGCGGAAGCCCGCCATAAACCTCCCGCTGTAAAAGGGCGATGATATCTTGCCGCCGGGCCGCCCATGCAGCCGGCGTATCCGCCCCGCCCAGCACATCGGGCAGCGCCAAACTTTGGATTTGCTGTGAAGGCTTCATATCCGCTCCCCCTTATGATCCCATGATACCTGCAATCAAGCAGGCTTTATCGATAACCGGCCATGGCCTATACGCTTTACAGCCGCATTCCCCGGCACGGTTTGCTTAAGCGCGCCGCCATCGATCAGGCCTCCGTCAGCACCTGCTGCGGGGGCGTTTCCAGCAGCGCAGGATCGCGCAGATATTCCTGAAACCGCTCAAAAGCCAGGGCATAGTGCTTACCCGAACAAATGCGGTCATCCAGCACCACGCCCAGGGGCAGGCAGCGCTCAAAAAACACTTCATCCCGGTTGCGGCGCGCCACCTCACGCGCGTTGCCCATGGTCATGGTCACGCTGGTGGTGCCAAAGTCATAACAGTGATGATAGATGTGGTTGGTGTTGATGCTGGCCAGGTTGGAAATCAGGAAAGAGGCATGAAACGGGCTGGCATCGATCAGCTTTTTAGGCAGCCAGCCATGCTTATCCAGCC
>JAQXFY010000156.1 GCA_029006015.1 bacterium | reverse complement strand
CAATGACCGCATAGGCCAGCGCCGCCAACGCCGCAGCAGCAGGCGCCGCTGCGCCAATGATCCACAGCGGGATCTTGGGCCAGACAAAACGCGCCAGCGCACACAGCAGCACGCCCGCCGTGGCCACAAGCAGGGCCACCTGCATGCCGCGCACAAACTCCGCGCCAAACAGCCGCCTTTTCCACGGGCGAAGCGCACCCTCCAGTTCCTGTACCCGGGCGGAATGTTCCATACTACTTCTCCTTTTTGACGCGATGCCGCGCCTTGGGGGACAGGCAATGGGCAGCAATCGCCAACGAGCCCCAGGCAATCAGCCCTTCCACCGCCAGATGAATCCACCAGGTATTTGCCCTGAAGAAATCCGGGTAAACCGTACCGGTGGAAAACACACTCAGGGCACCGTCAAGCAAATCCGGCATGATCATTTCCATATAACCAACAAAGCCGATAACCGGGTTTAGCCACATCAACAGCTCCACCGGCAGCTGCAGGCCCATGGTATCCTCAACCAGCGCCCCGATCAGCCAGGCGATAAAGGGAATCAGCAGCAAGGCTCCAAAGATAAGATAGGTTACCAGCCCGGCGGTGCGCGTGCGTTTAAACAGCGCCGAACACCCAATGCCGATGGATGACAGCATCAGGGTAAAAACAAGATAAAACCCAAATACGGCCAGCACCTGCCATAGCGTTACGCCGCCCAGCAGCATGCCCAGCGAAAACAGCGGCAGCATGCCCACCGTTAAAAGCAGCATGCCCGCCACGGAGGCGCCCAGTTTGCCCAGCACAATCCTGCGGGGCGACATGCGCGTACATAAAAGCACATCCAACGTCTGCTTTTCCCGCTCCGCACTGATGGAAGAAGCTGCGATGGAAGGCACCGTCACCCCCAAAAGCACCGCCTGCAGGCAAGCCAGTTCCAAAAACAGGGTGCTGCCCGCCGTTCCGCTTAACAAATTGCCGGTATCATACCGCAGCGAAAAAAACAACGGCAGCGAGGCCAACGCCAGCACCAGCAAATATCCCATCAGCATCCAGGCCAGGCGCCAGGAGCGCGTCATGGCCAGCAGTTCCCTGCGAAGAACGGGGTTCAATGTTTTACGCATGGGGACGTACCACCTCCAGGAAAATTTGCTCCAGGTTGGCTTGCTGGGGCTGGAAGCTGACCACCGGCACCTGCTGGCGGACCAGTTGGCCAAGCAGGCGGGCCACATCGCTTTCGTTGCCCCCAAAGCCAATATCCAGCTCATTGCCATTTTGGCGGATGCTGCCAACATTGGGATCCGCACGCAGCACCTCCACCGCCGCGGCAATGCCCCCCTCCGTCAACACGCGCATTTGCACCTGTTTGCTTTGGGAAAACTGGCGCTGGATTTCCTCCATCGTGCCGCATACCCGAAGCTGCCCCTGGTGCAGGATGCCAACGGTATCCACCATCTCGGCCAGCTCCGGCAGAATATGGGACGAGATCATGACGGATTTGCCCATTTCCTTTAGCTGGCGGATCATCTCTTTAAATTCGGCGCGCGCGGCGGGATCCAATCCACTGGCGGGCTCATCCAAAATAATCAGCACAGGGTCATGCAACAGGCAGCGCGCCAGGCATAGCCGCTGCTTCATCCCGCGCGACAGCGTATCCACATATTGCCCGCGCTGCTCCTCCAGCCGGACAAGCTCCAGCATTTCGCCAATGGCCTGCACCCGTTTCTTTTTAGGCATGCCCTGGCAATCGCCATAAAAATCCAGGTATTCATCCACGCGCATCTTATCGTATACCCCGAAAAAATCCGGCATATAGCCAAGCTTTTTGCGGGCCTCATAGGGCTGGTGCAGGATGTCCACCCCGTCGATAACGGCCGAACCGGCATCGGGCGGCATCAGCGTGGCCAGAATGCGCATGGCCGTGGTTTTGCCCGCGCCGTTATGGCCGACAAAGCCAAACACGCTGCCCGTTTCGATGTTTAGATCCAGCCTGTCGAGCGCGCATTTTCTGCCATAAAATTTGGTTAGCCCGCGAACCTCCAGCATGGCTATTTCACCCCCTCGCCGATGATGCTGATGCGTGATGACATGGTGTCGACATAACTCATCGCCCCCGGCGGGATATCGGCCGCATCCGGCTGGCCCTGATCGGAAAAATCTATTTTCAAGCGCAGGGTAAACTGCATGGTGTTGGGCTTCTTGGCATCCTGGAAGAAGCACTCCTCCAACCCTTTGAGGGAGCCATCCTCCGGGATATCCAACCAGGTGCCCGCAGCCGAGCGCACCTGAATGGTGCAGGCAACTTCCCGCTGATTGTTTTGATCGATAACCTGCGCGATGATATTTTGGGGAACAAACCCCGGGATGGTGATATTTTGCGTAAAGCTCCATGCCGCATCCACATCAACCGTCCCTTGCGGGTGATTGGGATATATATTGCCCACATCATTGACCCAGCAGTTGTGGGACAGAGAATCCTCCGGCACGGCGGTGCAATTATAAAATGCATCCACCACGGTTTTGCCCTGGATATCCCACACCACCGGCAGCACCTGGTACATCAGCTGCACTTCCTCGCTGCGGCTTGGCGCCTGGCCGGAAATTCTCAGCCCTGCCGGGGGCTCATCCTGTTGCCGGATGCCCAGCAGCACAACGCCCTGGGCGGCTGCAGCCTCCCGCATGGGCGCCATCAGCCAATAACGGGAAATGCACTCCAGCTCATCATTTCCCCCGTTTAGCGCAACAGCAGAGCATACCGAATCGAACTCGTTTGTATATGCCGTTATCGTGCGCAGGCCGCCTACCAGCATCTGGTTGACGGGCACGCTTTGCCCGGGCTGGAGCGTGCCCAGCTTGACTACGCGCTCGCCCACGATCAGCATGGCGTTTTCAAGCGGCTGCTCCCCGCTCCAGGTAATGGAACCCTTGATGCTTTGCAGCGTACCGTCCAGCGTGGATGTTGCATAGCCCGGGGAAGGAACAATTTCCCCGTCCACCCGAAAAGCCTGCATCGCCCAATTTCCCGATACCTTCATGGCGATACCGGGGGCGATGCCTTGCCGGTATACCGAACCGCTGAGGGCGCCTTGATCGCGCTCCCCGGGCGGGGACAGCCATACGCCCTCGCTAAAAGCCAGGTTGCTAACGCCCCTTTGGGGCACATAAACGCCCATCGCATGGTTGGCTACCACCTGATCCTCGCCCAGGCGCACCAACGCCGTGCTGCGAACAACCGTCTGATTGCCGTTGCGATAACGCACCATGCCAAAAAGCCCAACCATACACAAAATGGCCATAACGGGCACGGCTGCCCACATCCACTCGCGCTTGTCCTTTGCGCGCAGCACGCCGTACAGCACAGGCCCCACCAGCAGCGCATAAACCAGCACCACCACGACGATGCCCCAGAACGGAAAGTGCGTCATCTCCGGAATATCGGAAAGCACTTCCGACAGCAGCCCGTTCCATATCCAATAGCCCTGCGATTGGTAATCGACATTCCATATACGTTCATCATAATAGGCCAATATATCCCGCCACAGCGCAGGCTGGCCATTCCAGGCAATCATGGCGGCAGAGGAAGGATCAAATGCCGGGAAATACACGCTGCCCGCCCCATAGGCGCACCGGCCCACCAGCACGCCGGCTTCATCGGATAAAACCGCCAGCATATCCGTTGCACCGGGTTGGGATAAAAGCACCTTGCCATTTGGCAGCAGCTGCTCATCCCCAGCCTTTATCAGCTGATCGAGTTCCTGCCGGGTTGCCTCGCGCTCCTGACTCAGCATAAAATCGGCCAGCCAACCGCCCACCTGTTTTTGCAGCGCCGCATTTTCGCTGCCGCCGCCTACAACCAGCACGCCCCCGCCTTGTACCCACTGCCGCAGCCACATCCATTGCTGCTGCGACAAATCATCCACCCCGATGCCGCCGATATACAGCATGGTAAAGGAGGATAGCTGGCAGGCCATCTTCAGTTGATCGGGGGTAAGCTCCATGGCAGCACACCCATTATATTTCATGCCGGAGCCAACATTGGCGCCGGATAGCGCCGCGCGCCAAACAGCGGCACTTTGGGCATCCTTAACCAGCAGCCCCGCCATGGTGGTATCCCCATAATGGACGTTTCCGCAATCAAACTTTTTATTATAGACCACATTCCCGGTGGAGGATATCACCTCCACCACATACTGGTACTGATAGGCACTTGGCTTTATCATGACGCAAACCGTCTTTTTAGCCTGTTGGGGCAGGGAGACCGGGGTTTCAAAGGCGATGGTTTCCTTACCGGTATAATCGGTTTGCGTATATACCCGCACGGTTCCCTCAACAGCGTCCCCGATGTTGGAAATTTCAACCCAAACCGGCATCCATTTCCCGATAACAATGGAACCATCGTATCCAAAATCCACCGATACCTGCAAATGGGGTGCGGCCATAACGCGACCGGCCGGAACAACGCCAATCACCAACAGGATCAGCAGCATCCAGCTTGCCACACGGATACCCAGCCTTTTTATGCGCAAGTCATATCCCCTCTTTTCCATATCCCCTAACATGACCCAGTAGCTTTTTCAGCATTCACCGCCATAGCACCATCCATGCGCAGCACATCATACATCATCAGCGTGCC
>JAQXFY010000155.1 GCA_029006015.1 bacterium | reverse complement strand
GACCGCGTCAACGCCGTGGTGCAGGAAAATTTGCTGGGCGCGCGCGTGGTCAAGGCCTATGTGAGGGAAGAGCATGAGATCGACCGTTTTGATGCGGCCAACCGCGATTTGATGCAAACCATGCTGCGCGTGCAAAAGCTGATGGCCATCCTGATGCCGCTTTTGATGATTATCATGAACGTATCGGTGGTAGCCATCATCTACATCGGCGGCCTGCAGGTGGAAGCGCAAAACATGCAGGTAGGCCAGGTCATGGCGGCGGTTACCTATGTAACGCAGATCTTAATGTCCCTTATGATGGTGGGCATGCTGTTTCAATCCATTTCCCGTGCCCAGGCCTCGGCCGCCCGTATTCGGGAGGTGCTCAACAGCCAGCCCGTTATCCAAAATGGCGGGGCCCGTCCGGAAAAGGGCGAGGGCAGCGTCAAATGGAGCCATGTATCCTTTCAATACCCCGGCACCAAGGGGCGCCCGGTGTTGCAGGATATTTCCCTGGAGGTAAAGCCCGGCGAATCGCTGGCCATCCTGGGGGCGACGGGCAGCGGCAAAAGCTCGCTGGTGCGCCTTGTCCCCCGTTTTTATGATGTAAACGAGGGCTGTGTGGAAGTGGATGGCCTGGATGTGCGCGCGTATGATCTGGATGCGCTGCGCGGCCGCATCGCCATGGTGCTGCAAAAGACGGAGCTTTTTTCTGGCACCATCGCCGATAACATCCGTTGGGGAAACAAGGAAGCGACGGATGAAGAGGTTATCCGCGCGGCGCGCATCGCCCAGGCGGATGATTTTATCCGTTCCTTTCAGCAGGGTTACGATACCGTTGTGGGCGAGCGGGGTGCCTCGCTTTCGGGCGGGCAAAAGCAGCGCATTTCCATCGCGCGCGCCATCTTGCGCAACCCGGAAATTATGATTTTTGATGACAGTACTTCCGCCCTGGATCTTGGTACGGAGGCCAAATTGCAGCAGGCGCTGCGTCAGGAACTGGGAGGAACCACCCGCATTACCATTGCCCAGCGCGTAGCCAGCGTGATGGGGGCGGACCGCATTGCGGTTATCGACGGGGGCAAGCTGTGCGCCTGCGCCCCGCACGAGCAGCTGATGCGCGAATGCGAGGTTTATCAGGATATTTACCGTTCCCAGATGAGGGAGGAGGGGAATACACATGGCCAATAAATCGCCCGATATGCGTGCGGCCGGCCCCATGGGCGGGCCGGGGCGCGGCGGCCCCCATGGCCCAATGATTCGCGAAAAACCCAAGGATACCAAAGGCACCCTTCGCCGCCTGATGCGCTATATCGGCTCCAGCCGGGGGCTGTTTATCGCGCTGCTGGTCATTATGCTGTTTGTTACCATCCTGTCGCTGGCGGGCCCTGCGCTGCAGGCCAATGCCATCGATGCCATCACGTTAAAGGAAGGCCAGCTGCACATCGATTTTGAGGCGCTGCTGACCATCCTGGGCGCCATGGTGGCGGTATATGTGTTATCCTCCGTGCTGACATACCTGCAACAAATTTTTACCGCGCGGCTTTCGCAGACAACGGTGCTGCGCCTGCGCAGCGATCTGTTTGCACGCATGGAGCGCCTGCCCATCCGCTATCTGGATAACCACCCCAGCGGGGATCTCATGTCTCGCATGACAAACGATGTGGAAAATGTGTCCAACACCATTTCCCAATCCATCGCTTCGCTGTTGTCAAGCGTGCTGACGGTTATCGGCAGCCTGGTTATCATGCTGTATTACAATCCGTTTCTGACGCTTGTCAGCCTGGTGACGCTTCCGCTGAGCATGGTGGTCAGCGTCAAAATGGCGGGCTTTATGCGCAAGTATTTTATGCGCCAGCAGGTGCTGCTGGGCTCCCTCAACGGCCATATTGAGGAGCGGATTACCGGCTATCAGACCGTTATGGCCTATGGGCAGGAGCAGGATACCATCGATGAGTTTGCCCAGATCAGCGAGCAGCTTCGCCGCACGGGAATCCGCGCCCAGATCTTTGGCGGCATGATGGGCCCCATGATGAACGTCATCGGCAACCTGGGGTTTTTGCTTATTGCCGGGGTCGGCGGGGCGATGGCGCTAAAGGGCGCCATTACCGTTGGCGTTATCCAGGCGTTTTTAAGCTATTCCAAGCAGTTTACCCGGCCGATTAACGAAATCGCCAACCTGTATGCCAGCATTCAGACGGCCATCGCCGGTGCGGAGCGCGTTTTTACCATTATGGATGAGCCCTCCGAGCCCGATGCCGGTACGGTGGAGCTGGCCGATGTCAAGGGCGATATCGATTTTGATCACGTTGTTTTTGCCTATAAAGAAGGCGAGCCCGTTTTAAAGGATTTCGATTTGCGTGTTAAGGCGGGGCAAAAGATTGCCATCGTCGGCGCGACGGGCGCAGGCAAAACAACGGTGGTCAACCTGTTGACGCGCTTTTACGATATCCAGGGCGGCGCGATCCGGCTGGATGGTGTGGATATTACCGATATCCGCAAGGATTCCCTGCGCAAAAACATCGCTATCGTGTTGCAGGATACCGTGCTGTTTTCCGATTCCATTGCTGCCAATATCCGTTACGGTCGCCCGGAAGCCACGCTGGAGCAGTGCCGGGAGGCTGCGGCCACCGCCAATGCCGATACGTTTATCGAGCGCCTGCCGCAGGGGTATGAAACCCATCTGGCCGAATCGGGGGCCAACCTCAGCCAGGGGCAGCGGCAGCTGATCTCCATCGCCCGCGCCGTGCTGGCCGATCCGCGCGTGCTGATTTTGGACGAGGCGACCTCCAGCGTCGATACCCGTACCGAGATGCACATCCAGCAGGCCATGCTGGCGCTGATGCAAAACCGCACCAGCCTGATTATCGCCCACCGGCTGTCCACCATTCGCGATGCCGATATCATCGTTGTGCTGGAGGGCGGGCGCATCGCCGAGGCGGGCAACCACGAAACGCTGCTTGGCCAAAAGGGTGCTTACTGGCGGCTGTATCAAAACCAGTTTGCCGGTATCGCTACCTAAGGCTTGGCCTGCTTACAGGGCACTTGCACGATAAAGGCCGGGAAGCATGCTGCTTCCCGGCCTTTTTATCCTATCGCCATTTGCACGGGCCCTTATCCCCAATAATGTCCCGGCCGCCTGCGAACCGGATAAAAATCAAGGGAAAGGGCAGCACTGACGGATAAAAATGTTTTACCCACGAAGCACCCATACGCCAAAGGGCGGCAGGGCAGCCTGGCCGCAAAGCGTCCGGCCGGAAAGCACATCCGGTACCGGTTTTTTTATGCGCACGGGCAGCTCGCGCATTTTATAATTTAATACAAAGATAAAACGCTGCTCACCCTTTTGGCGGATGGCTACCTCCGCCTCCGCTGGGGCATCCAGGATATCGGCGGCATCGGGCACGGGCAGGTAGTGTTCAAGCATATACCCCGCCAGCGCGGGCGTAAAGGCGCTGCCCATATAAAGGGCCAGGCCCTTGCCCTGTCTGCGGGCCGTCAAAGCCGGCAGGCCGTCATAATCCCCGCCGGCAAAGCGTGCGAGGATATGGGTATCGGGCGACAGCGGCTCGAGCAGCTCCAGATACGCGGCGGCATCCAAAAGGCCGGTATCCAGCGCCAGGCGCGTCGGCCCGACAAAGGGGGATAACAGCGTGTGTTCGGCCACCCGGATGCCGAAAAGCCCGGTCAGGTGGGCGGGGCTGTCGGCCATGGGGCAGCGGCCATAGATATCCTTATACCCTGTGCCGGAGGCCATGATGAGCGTGCCGCCCCCTTCCACATACCCCTTAAGCAGCGCGGCGCGCGCGGGCGTCATGATGGCGGGGTGGGGATATACCAGCAGGTCGTAGCCGGCAAGCTGCTCCGGCGCGGTATCCTCGTTTAGATACACATAATCCATGCCAATGTGCGCCAGCTGAGCAGCCTCAAACCAGGCATCTTCCGAGGCACGGGCGCGCGGGGCGTGCCAGGCATCCAGCTCCTCATCCCACAGGTTATCATAATCGCGCACAAAGCCCATGCGGGCAACATAGCGGCTGCCAGCCACGCCCTCCAGACGGGCGATATCATCGCGGATGCGGGCCACCTCCTCCAGGCGGCGGTTGGGCTTGTTATGGTGATCGTTGATGCCGTGCCAGTATATTTCCGTGCCGATCCAGCAGGTGCGCCAGCGGAAATAACCGATATAATCGGCGCCGTGGGCGATGGACTGCAGCGTCCATAGCCGCATCTGCCCCGGCTTTGGGGTGGGCTGGCACATATGGTTGACCCATCCCCCGGGGCCGGATTGCTGCTCCATAACGGCAAAGTTGGGCGATATGGCGCGCGTGGCCGCCAGCGAACGGCTGGAGGCGCGGTCGTTAAATCCGTGGTCAAAATCAGCTTTTCGGCCGATGTCAAAGGCAAAGTTGGGATAGCTGTCAAAGGAAATAAAATCCAGCGCTTCCCCCGTCATGCGGTGGTTATTGATATGCGAAAAAAGGCCGTTTGTGGTAATGAATTGGTCCTTGGGGATAAACTGGCGCAGAATATCGGCCTGCATGCGGCAAAAATCGATGACGCATTCGGATATAAAGCGGGTTTCCTCCAGGCGCATGTGGGGGTTGTAGCCGCCGGAGGGCGTGGGGGAGCTTAGACGGATCTCATCCCAATCGGTATACACCTGGTTCCAGAAAGTCAGCCCCATGCAATGGTTTAGGTTGTCCAGCGTGCCAAAGCGCCGGCGCAGGTATGCGCGGAAAGCGGCATGATCGCTTTCGGCATGGAAGGTATCGATCTCGCAATTAAATTCGTTGTCGATCTGCCAGCCGATGATGGCGGGGTGATGGCCGTAATGCCGGGCAAGCTCGCCAACGATACGGGCGCATTTTTCCCGGTAAACCGGCGATGTATAGTTATAATGCCGCCGCAGGCCGTGGCGGTAGAGCACACCATCCTCCCGGGCGTTTAATACCTCCGGATAGCGGGTGGTCAGCCATGCGGGCGGGGTAGCGGTGGGCGTACAGAAAATAACGTTGATGCCTACCTTCTGGGCGATATCGAGAAAATCATCAAAAAAAGAAAAAGTAAATTGGCCTTCCGTGGGCTCAAAGCGGCTCCAGGCAAACTCGGCCACCCGCACGGTGGTAAGGCCCAGCGCTTTCATGCGGGTTAAATCCTCCTCCCACATGTTTTGCGGCCAATGCTCCGGGTAATAACAAACCCCAAGTGTAATATGCTCCAGCGATATTGCGTTTTCCATGGCAAACGCCCCCTTATGAAGCCTGTGTTCTGCCTTCAGTTTACCGCAGAAAGGGCATGTTGTAAATCGGCCATGGCAGGCAGATAAAAGCAAACGCACTAAAAACAGGCCGCCTCGGGGGCAGCCTGTTTTTGGCACAGAGCGCGTTTATACTTCCAAAATGCGGGACAGCATACCGGCTGCCAGTTCGCACATGCGCTGGGCGGTATCATCGCCCCGGGGCTGGCTGCTTTCAAAAAGCACGGCACCGGGCACATCGCCATCGGCCAGAATGGGGGCCAGCACCATGCCGTCCTCCAGGGTGGCGATGCGTCGGCGCTCCATCATGTCGATCCAGCTTTTTTTTACGGTTTCATCCTGCCATTGCCTGCGGTTCGGGCCGGCCGCGTGGCGGATGGCCTGACGGTCGCATATCATGACGGTGCCGCCCGTCGATTGGGCCAGCGCTTGCACCACCTGATTGGCAATGCGGTTCAGCGAGGAAAGCGGGTAATATTTGCGAAGCACAATGTCCCCGGCATCGTTGATTGAGATTTCCATCTGCTCGCCTTCCCGAATTAAAAGATGCTTGCGGATTTCACGGGGTACCACGATGCGCCCCAGCTCATCGATGCGCCGCACAATGCCGGTGGTAGCCATATCTTCGCCTCCATATCAAAACTCACCGTTAGCATCCACCAAGCGGCGCCGGCTTATGCGCCCTGCAGGCCTGGAAAAGCCGATTTTTGCGCATCATGATGCAAAAAGAAGCCGTCAGAGAACGAAGTGTTCCCTGACGGCGAATTTTGTATGGATCATGTTGATCTGAGATCATCATTCCCATCCAGATGAAGAAGCCTCCGGGCATGGGAAGGTTTCTGTGCAGGAGTGCCATCAGGCAATCTTATGGCCTTGTCATCTGCTGTACCTCTTGAGGCACACCATTGCCAGCACAGCCACGGACGAGATCGCCAGCAGGAGCCACAGCGTCAGCTGCGAACTGTCACCGGTCGGCGGCAGGGTGGACAGCGTAGCAGAATCAGAAGTGACGCTGTCCCCGAACTGATCTGTGACCACGCAGCGCACAGTCAGGCCGTGCTGTTCGTCTTTGACCGATTCGATGCGGTAGGTGTCCAGATCAGCGCCCGGGATGTCCTCCCATTGATCCGCTTGGGTCATACGCTGCCACTGGTAGCGGTAGGGCTTTTCGCCGCAGGCGGCCGTCACGGAGAACGCAACCTCATCCCCCGCGGACGCGGAGATGCTTTGGGGCTGATCGATGATGCACAGCTGCGCGATGAGCAGCAGACGCACATGGTTATCCGAATCCGCGAAATCCTCATACCCGGTATCGTTCGTGTCGCCCACATGCAGCTCCAGCTCCTGCAGGCGGCGGTCCTGCGTCAGCGTCTTGAGAGGAATATCCATGGAATAGCCGAAGTCATCGCCCATGGGATTGAGGAACGCATGGCTGTACAGGGTTTCGCCACGATACGAGGCGGTCAGGCTCGGCGTAACGTCCGATTCGGTATTGCCGCTTCGATTCCGAATGGTGATGTGCACATAGTCCTCGCCGCTGCGCTGGAAGAGCTGTGCGCTGAGCATCAGATCGTGGGCATCGGTGTCAATGCCTTTGGCAGTCTCGCTGCCCAAGCGTACCGTCAGCTGGTTGTGTGCTGCGCTTCCGGTCTGCGGCGCACCAATCAGAAGCAGGCTCTCCGCCGTTTGCTGGCTGAGCAGGGCAGTCTCTCCTGTCACATCGACGATTTGCGCGACGAGCGTCTTTCCGCCCTTCCAGTCGGCCGGAATTTGCAGCTTGATCTGATAGCTGTGCGTATCGCCCGGCATCAGCAGGTCGGTGCGCACACTGCGCGTTGTGGTGCCAGCGGCGGTGGTATCGGTGATCGTCCAGTTCTCCTGGTTCAGCGGATCATACATGTTGCCGATCCGACGCATGGCATTCGCGCCTGTCATCGTATAGACTGCGTTCTGGGATCGGTAGGTGTTTATGCTGAATTCGGGATTGTCCAGGTCGATGTGCAGCGTTTGTACCTCCGCGTTGTTTGCCGCTTCGTCCATGATCCTTATATCGAGAGCGGAGATCGGCACATTGCCGGTATTTTTCACGGAGAACACCAGATCGGTATAGTCCCCGGCGCAAACGCAGGGGTCGCTGAGTACAGCCGCCGTCATCTCGGCGGAGGCAATCGGCCCATAGTTGAACCGGGAGAGCGACTGCCGCAGATAGGAGCCCTGGCTGCTTTGCAGATCCACCGAATAGTAGCCGGTTCCCGAGTCCAGCAGCTTGATGCTGCTGGGGGTTTCGCCAAGCTGCACCAGGCTGAAGGGGCCATAGGCCGTATCGGTGTCCGGATCGTAGCGGATACAGCGCACCAGATACTCCTCCCTGATATCCCCGATATTGGAGGAGGCATTCGGCGTTGAGCACTCTGTCCAGTACAGATAGACACCCTCATCAAATCTGACGATATCAAAGAACGACGCGCTGGTCTCAATATCGTAATCGGTTATCTTCAGCACCGGATCGAGCGTAACGCTCTTGAGGCGATGGGTATATTTGCCCTTCTCCAGCTCCACCCGCTCCAGATAGAACAGCCTGTCCGTGGAATGGCCGCTGCCAGCGCCAGTCAACACCTGGAAGTTGATGATATTTCCCTGCGCCAGCACATCCCTGCCGGTGGTCAGGCGGGAAAGCTTGCCATCTGCATTCAGGGTGTAGAGCGCGGTTTGCTGGCCCGATGCCGTGGCCGTTGCGATGTGGTAGCGGACAATCGCCGCTTCATCCTTACAGGCCTGGCTCTGGGCTTTTTGCAATTTGGCCCCGGTATTATCGCTGTATTGGGGACGATAGGCATAAAGCTGGCTGTCGATCCGCTCCGGATTGTCGGCTGTGGAATAGGTACTCAAGACGCTGATTTCGCCGTTGTTCTCGAGAAGACGGACCTCCGGCATGACGGGATAATCGCCGCTCTGAGTTAAAACTGCCTCCTCCTGATAGCCTATCATCTCCAGCGTGTTCAGCTTTTCCTCGTCCAGATCTTCGTCGCTGCACCGCCGCATCAGCACGGTGGCCACGCAGGCCTTGGACGGCGTGACAGGCTCATCCCCGGTGGTTGCTTTCGGGAAATTTCCGCTGAGGATGGTCAGCGCACAGAAGTCTCCCCCGGCCTCCAAGGCAAAGGCGTAGTCCATACTTTTGTTCTCGAGTAGGAGCCCCGAATTCTTGCCTACCAGGAAAGAGACCTCGCCCTGCTTGCTCGTGTCATTCAGGTTATACCAGTGCAGCCGTGCGGCCTGACCATCTGTGCCGGGCTTAATCCAGAACAGGTAGGTCTGACCGCCGATCTCCACAAACTGAAGATCATCCGCCGCAACATCCAGCTGGCTGAACAGCTTCTCTGTAGAACTCGGCTCCAACCCTTCGCTGCCCGCTTGGGAGTTGGGCTCAGCGAGTTTTGACTCCTCCGCGCCCGCAAAGTTTAACTGAAGAGCTTGCGCGTTCGACGCGCCGGGCGCTGTCGTTGAGCTCTGGCTGAGGGGAAGTTTGCCCTCCCAGAGGGTCTTGCTCCATTTGAAGAACAGCGTGCGAAGGGTGACGTCAAAACCCATGTCGGCACTTGCCTCGGCTGTCACCTTGGAGGTGGTGAAGCGTACGATGGGGTTGAGGCAGCCATAGCCGCGGAAAGCAACGCTCTCCACATCCTTGGAGGCCATGCCGAGGGTGGTACCCAGATCCGTCCTGAAGGAGACGGACTTTTCGCTTTCGTAACCGATCTTTGGATCCTCGACAACTGTCGGCACGCCGCCAATCACATCCAGCTTCGTGTCCGAGGTGACGTCCAGGCCGAAGCCGGCGCCCATGTTGAAATCCGCACCCGCGAAGAAGGGCACGGGGCCGATCGTGAAGGTCTGCGTAATCTCTGCGTTGAAGGCCATTGTCGCGCCGCTGGTGCCGCGCAATTCAAGCGTGTGGTTGCTGGTACGATACAGGCCCAGCAGCGAAGCAAAGGGCGTGACATACGCCCCGTAATTGCCCAGCAGCTTGCTCTGCGTGGTGGCGTTGATGTTGCGATACGCACCGGCCAAGGCCAGCGCCTCGTCGGCCTTGCCCTTCACCTCGAATTCCTTGATTGCGCGCGCCTCATCCTCCGCATCCTGGGTCTGCCAGTTGGCCTGCTCCGGCTTGAAATCATAGCCCCACGAGAACAACGTGGAATAGGAGGGCAGATACACCGCCTGGGGCAGATTGTCCAGAATATCAATGGACAGACGGCTTCCGCCGATGAAGGGAATATTACTCGGGATGTTAAAGCCCACACTGTTCGAACCGCTGATAAGCGAAAACAGCGCGCTCTTGCTGAAGAAGGGCTCCTCCACCAGGGCCTTCTGAATGACAAGCAGGGTATCGGTGGTATAATTCTGCCCGCCAGCCTTGATCGTAAAGGATACCTTGGCACCCGGAAGCAGCTTGCTCAGCCACTGATCCTCGAACTTCAGCACCGTTTTGTCGCTGTCGGCTGTGGTGAATTTATTCACCACGGTCTTGTACTCGGTCGCGTTCACGTCCACGGGATAGCGCAGCTCCAGCTCGCCATCCTCGGTGCAGTGCAGCTTGACGGTGAAGGCAAGATTCGCCGTGTTTTTCTGCGTGTAGTAATAGGAGTTCGATTCGGTAAGAATATCCTTGCCGTTGAAGCAGCCCATGATCAGATAGGGCGTGCCATCATCCTTCTGCAAATCGACGCTCCTGGTTTCGCCGCTGCGGAGCCTGACGGTCTGCACCTCGCGGGTGCGGTAGCCCCCGGCCTCGAGGTGCAGATTCAGCAGCAGCTCGCTCTTTTCGTCCGCGCCCAGATCGCCCACCCAGAAAATCGCCTCGCCCTGAGCGTCGGTGGTGGCCTGTTTTTGGGCCTGGTTCAGCGGATTGCTCACCGTGACCGTCGCGCCGCTGATTGGTGTTTTGTCCGGATCAAAGACCCGGATGCAAAACTGATGCGTGGAAATGACGGAGACGCTGAAATCTGTCGTGGCGGAGTTTTCGCTATTTTCCAGATCTTCGGCATCTTTGGCAAGGCTGTCAGATGCATTGGTATGCACATCATGCGTATAGCTGCCATATTTTGTCTGCAATCCGTTGATGCAGTTGTTTACCGATTCCAGATAGGTTTGGTAATCCCGGCAGATGGTCTTGATGATCTGCTTGATCTCGTTTTCGGCTTCCGAAATGCGGTTGTAGGCAGCCAGACGCTCGGCATCGCTCGCCTCGCTGCTCTGAAATAACCTGATGCCGTTGAGAATCGCCAGACGATCCTCCTCCAACTGCGCTTCAAAGCGGGAGAGGGTGTTCTCCATTTCGCGCAGCTGCCATTGATCGCTTTCTGCGTGAACATTCAAGGGAATGTCTGGCTCCAGCTGTTCATAATCCTGGAGCGCGCCCAGCAGGCTGCGCACCCTGTTTGACAGGAACCAGTCTGTCCACTGCCACATCTGGAAGGCGTTCATGTCTGGCGAGGGCGGCGTGCCCTCGCGCCACTGCGCGCCGTCTTCCCCGGCCAGATCCTGCAGGGCGTTGATCCTTGCGGTGCTGAGGCTGGGTGCCTGCGCGCTAAGCTTTGGCGCCGCGCACAGCAGCAGGGAGACCATCAGCAGAAGGGAAAGAAACCGTTTTGCCATGGAAAAAGCCTCCTCTTCATCGGGATTCGTTGGAAATCGTCAGCCATTCAGGGTGGGTTTCAATTTCGTAGTCGCTGCGGTGCTGGCTCACCAGCGCCTCCAGCGCCTGTGCTTGCTTGTCGGACAGCGCAGCCTGCCGCAGCAGATCCTGCTGCTCCTCCGTCAGGGCAAGGGGGCCTGCGGGCTCGTCGCCCGCGTACAGGATGATGTGGATACCGGACGCTGTGACCACGGGCTGGGATACATCTCCCGGATGCTCCAGCGCCAGGGCGGCTTCAAGGAACACCGCATCCCACAGCACGGAATCGGCATGGAGCAGGTAGTCCGCGTCCTCGGGCGCAACACCTGTGTCGCAGGAATACAGCCGCATCTGGCTTTCAAAGTTCTCTCCGTTTTCCAGCGCCTGATAGATGGCGTCCGTCTTTGGCTTCATGACCTCGCCGGCGGCGTCGAGCAGGGCCTGCCACTCGTCCTGGCTGATCGCAGACGAGCCTGACTGCAGGGCGGAAAGCCTGTCCGCCATATCCTGGGGCAGCGCCATCACGATGTGTTTGATGCGCCGGTAGCCCTGCGGAATATAATAGGAAATTCCGCCGCCCATGAGGATCTCCTGCTCAAACAGCGGAATGTTCCCTTGATAGCGCTCCCGGCAGACAGAGACATACTGCTGCTCATAGTACTCGCTTAGCTCTTCGTCGCTGAGGGTGATCTCGCCATAGTACAGGTTCAGCAGCCGCTGTTTTTTCAGGATCAGCTCCTGCTCCTGACGATAGGCGTCCAGAGTGCAGCCCATGTCCGACAGAAACGCGCCGATCTGCTCGTCAGACGCGTCAGGAGATTCCTCGCGGATGGCTGCGGACATTTGCTGCCGTGCAGCCTCGTAGGCCTGGCGGGCCTGTTCGTCCAGCAGAAGCTGCGTCTGTTCGTCAATATCCGTCTGTCCCGCCTCGCGCAGCAGGTTTTCCAGCACGCCCAAGCCAATAAAATGCTCCAGCACGTTGTCTATAAGCTTTTGCTTCTGCTCATCGTTCAGGCTCGTGCCCGACGCCTCGCAGAGCATGGAGTTCGCCGTCAGGGAGCTTTGTACCGTCTGCAAATCATAGACGATGCCGCCAACCCGAACGGCTGTATCCGGCTGTGCCGCAGCCGCACCGCAGCCGGCGCAGCACAGCATCAGCAGGCAGCACAGCAAAGAAATCCATGCGCTCTTCCTCATTCCTGATTCTCCTTTTGGTACTGCCTGCTGAGCAGAAAAACGCTTTGCTTCAACACTTTCATCTGGCTTTTCAGGTAATATTCGTCCTCAAACAGGGCATAATGCACCGACGCGCGGACAAAAATGAAGATGAGCGGTGTGATTACATCGCAGGGCATGCCCAGCAGGGGCTCCAGCTGTTTGGCATAGGCATGATAGCGCTCATTCACCCCGACAAAGAATGCCTTGCCGTGTTCGATGTATTTGGGATGGGTATATACCTGATACATCAGCCGGTATTTTTTGCCATGGCGCTCCGCCGTCAAATAGGGCACCTCATCGATGAATCTTGAAATATCCTGCATCCCTTTAGGCGCAAACTGCATGAATTCATCCTCTACCTTGCTCATGCAGTACGCGGTGGATTCCACAATCAAATCGTCCAGCGCATCAAAGTAGGTATACAGGCTGGCTTTGGACAGGCCGCAGGCATCGGCCAGCGCCTGTATGCCCGTTCCGGTCAGGCCGTTTTTCGCATAGCAGTTGAAACAGGCCTCCATAATCTCTGCCTTTTTCCGCTGAAACGCCTGTTCGTTGCGTTCTCTCATGGTATCCTCACTTTGTTTCGCTAACCAATATGTAAAGCATGTATCAACCGACGAATGTATGCATGGCCGGGATCGCTTGCCCTGCGCATGCCGGTTTGTTCCTTATATATTCCAGGAAAACAGAGGCAAAAAGCATTCCCCCTACCAGAAAGCTTTGACCGCAACCGGGCGGGTGAATGGATTTATCAAAAGCCGGAAGGGGGTGCTGCGCGTTTACAGCGCCGCGCGCATGTGGTATGATGCCCAAAAAGGAAGCGGTGATGTGCATGCAGGAAATAATTCTGGAAGGCTTTAAGCCGGAGGTTACGCTGGAATCGGCGATGAAAATATGCCGTGTCGCCCCCGATAGCGAGCAGGCGGAGTTGATCGCCGATCTGCATTCGCGCATGATGGAAGTGGCGCGCCCCAAGGCCCTTCTTGGCGTTGCCCCGGTGGAAAAGGTGGATGACGAAACCGTTATTATCGCCGGTGTCACCATCCGCTCCAGGCTGGTGCGCGTTAATTTGGATACGGTCAACCGCGTTATTCCCTATGTGGCCACCTGTGGCACGGAAGTGGATGCGTGGGCCGCCGGGCTGGATGATTTTTTGGAGCAATATTATGCCGACGAAATTAAAAAACTGCTGCTGGGGGAGGCCATGCGCCGCCTGCGTACCGAAGTGCGCCGGCGCTTTTTCCCGGAAGGCCCGCTGTCGGCCATGAACCCGGGTTCCCTGAAAGAATGGCCGCTGACCGCGCAGAAGGATCTGTTTTCCATGTTTGAAAGCGTCACCGGCTCCATCGGCGTGCGCCTGACCGACAGCATGCTGATGCTGCCGTCCAAATCGGTATCGGGTATGTTCTTTGGCGCCAAGGAAGGGTACGAAAACTGCCAGCTTTGTCCGCTGCTGGATTGCCCCAACCGCCGTGCGCCGTACGATGCACAGTTGTATAAAAAGCAGTACGAGCGCTAAAGCCCCCCTGGCCGCATGGCAAGAAGCAGGGGCGCGCATCGCCGGCTTATGCGCCGGGCGGGGGAAAGTGGCAGCAGGGGCGCCTTGCGATGCGGGGCGCGGATATAGGGTATCAAAAAAAGGGCATGCCGGTGCATGCCCTTTTAAAAGTTAAAAGGGCCCCATCAGGCGGGGGCTTTAAACAGGCGGGGATGCGGCAAAACCCATTGGGATTTTGCGGGAAACAAATGACGAAAAATCAAAAGGCAGGCCGGATATTTGGTGTGGCCGGCAAGATAAGTTTTTATCCGGGGAAATATGCCCGGCCGGCGGGCTCCCCTCGTTGAAATGGCGCGTTTGATATGGTAGACTGCGGTGTGCCCCGGCATTTGGCAAAATGGCCATGCGCCATGGACAAGCAGGCTGGCTGTGTGTTGATGTGGCCGGCTGTTTGCGTGTGTTCGGGCAGGCAGCAAGGGCGTTATCATAACCGGAAGGCCGCTTGGGGCCTTGATTGGATCATTGTATTTGGGGTTATAAAAAGGGAGGGCGGCGCATGCAGGAGCAAAACGCGGGCCGCGCCGGCGCGCGCGCATTTGTAACGGGGGCGGCGGTGCTGTCGCTGGCGGGTATCATCTCCAAGGTGTTGGGCATGCTCTACCGCGTGCCGCTGTCCAATGTACTGGGAACGGAGGGCATGGGGGTTTACCAGATGGCCTATCCTGTTTACCAGACGCTGGTTTCCATCTCCACGGCCGGCTTGCCGGCGGCCATTTCGCAGCTGGTGGCGCGCAACCTGGCTGCCGATGATGCGCACGGGGCCAAGGCCGTCTTTACGGTGGCGCTTAAGCTTTTAACCTGGATGGGCGTTATTTCCACGGCCATCATGCTGCTGGGCGCGCCCCTTATTGCCCGCGTCATTGGCGATGCCGCCATCTGGCCGACGATCATGATGCTGTCGCCTTCGCTTTTGTTTGTTGCCATCATATGCGCATACCGGGGATACTTCCAGGGCATGCAGCGCATGATGCCCACCGCGGTTTCCCAGGTTATCGAGCAGGGCGGCAAGCTGGTTGTCGGGTTGGTGCTGGCCATCCTGTTTATTAAAAAAGGCGTTGTTATTGCGGCGGCGATGGGCCTGCTGGGGGCGACGGCTGCCGAAGGCATGGCGATGCTGTGGATGATGTTTGTCCACCGCCGCATGAAGGCTAAGGGCGAACTGGCCGCACTGGATGCCCCGCCCAGCCGCCCGCAGATACCCGCGCGCCAGGTGTTGGAAAAGCTGCTTATGGTGGCGGTGCCCATTACGCTGGGGGCGCTGGCCATGCCGCTGGTTTATTCCGTGGATGCCATTATCGTCAATAACCTATTGCGCGGCATGGGCTATACGGTGGAAGCCGCCCGGTCGGCCTACGGGGCGCTGACAAACGATGCGCAAACGCTGGTCAACATGCCGGCGGTGGTTACCGTTGCCCTGTCGATGAGCCTGGTGCCCGCCGTGGCTTCCGCCATGGCGCAAAAAAGCCGGTACGAGCTTAACCGCCGCGTGCGTATGGGGCTTAAGATCGCCGTCATGGTCGGCTTGCCGGCTTCCGTCGGGCTGATGCTGCTGGCCAAGCCGTTTATCGGCATGCTGTATGCCAGCCACACGCCGGAGGAGATCGAGCTTGGCGCGCGCCTGACCGTTACCCTGGCGCCATCGCTTTTCTTCCTGGCGCTGATGCAGACGGGGAACGCCGTGTTGCAGGGCATGGGGCGCGTCAATGCGCCGGTTAAAAACCTGTTGGCGGGCGCGGTGGTCAAGGTGGTATGGGACCTGTCGCTGGTATCCAAGCCGGGCATCAATGTGTATGGCGCGGCAATGGCAACAACGGCCTGCTATGCCACGGTGGCTATTTTAAATATCGTCTGCATTTTGCGGTACGGCCGCGGCGCCATTAAACTGCACTGGCGCGATGCGCTGGCGCCGGTGGTATCTACGGCGGCCATGGCAGGGGTTGTGGTGCTGGTGTATAAGGGCGTGGGCCAGGTGCTTAAGCGGCCGACCATCGGTTCGCTTGCTGCGGTGGCCGTCGGCGTGGTGGTTTACGCCGTGCTGATTTTTGCGCTTGGCGCCATCAGCCGGGATGAATTGGATATGATCCCGGGCGGGCGCCATCTGGCCCGCTTTGTCAGGAGGTAACCCGATGCGGCTTGTCATTGTTGGCTTGGGGTATGGACAGCAGTTTGCGGCTGCATTGCGCCAGACGGAGGGCCAGTTGTTTTTGCGTACGGAGCGCTGCGCTGCAGCCGGTTTGCTCAAAGGGGAAGCCATCCCCTTTGAGGCCATGGATGCGTTGTATGAAAAATGCCAGGATTTTGATATGTGGGCGCAGGCGGTGGCGGAGCGGCTGCTGTCGGCGCTGGCGGAGGGGCCTGTTACCTATGCGGTGCCGGGCAGCGTGCTGAGCGATAGCTCGGTGCAGCTGACCATCGGCATGGCAAGGGCAGCCGGGCATGAAGTGGCCGTTACCGGGGCGCCTTCGGCCGAGCAGGAGGCGCTGGCAGCCGCCAGTGCCGTTATGGATATTGATCTTTCCGGCGGATATACGGCCCTTTGCGCCAGCGCGCTGGAGGGGACGCATGTGGAACCTTCCCGCACCCTGGTGGTGACGGAACTTGGCGATCCCCTGCTGGCCGGCCAGGCCAAATTGGCCCTGGCCCATCTGTATGGGGATGAGCAGCCCCTGGTTTATGTCCGTTTTGAAAAAGGGGCCTGGCAGGCCCGAACCATTGCTTTATACGAGCTGGACCGCCAGGGCGATATCGATCATACCGCCTGCGCCGTGGTACCCGCGGTGCCCTATGCCGCGCGGCAACGCCATACCGTATCCGATCTGGCCGATATTCTGGAGCGCCTGCGCGCGCCCGGCGGCTGCCCGTGGGACCGGGAACAAACCCACCAAACCCTCAAGCGCTACCTGCTGGAGGAAGCCTACGAAACGCTGGATGCCGTTGACAGCGGCCAGGATGACAAGCTGATGGATGAGCTTGGCGATGTGCTTTTGCAGGTGATCTTCCATGCCCAGGTGGCTCGGGAGCGGGGCGCGTTTGATTTGCAGGATGTCGCTACCTCGGAATGCCAGAAGATGATTGTGCGCCACCCCCATGTATTTGCCGATGGCAGCGCCAAAACATCGGGCGAGGTGCTGGATAAGTGGGATGAAATCAAGCGCGAGCAGCGGGGGCAGCAAACGCTGGCCGATGCGCTGCGCGGCATCACAAAGGGCATGAGCGCCCTGATGCGCGCCCAAAAGGTGCAGGGCAAGGTGCGCAAAGTGGGTTTTGATTTTACCGATTGCGCCCAGGCCCTTGGCAAAGTTTCGGAGGAGGCCGGGGAGCTTCTGGCCGCTGTGGGCGAGGGGCAGGTTTTCTGGGAGGCTGGGGATCTGCTGTTTGCCGCGGTCAATGCAGCCAGGTTGGGCGGGGTGGATGCCGAGCAGGCGCTGTCCGCGGCGACGGAGCGCTTTATTGCCCGCTTTGCGGCAATGGAGCAGCTTGCCTTGCCGCAGGGCGGGCTGGAAGGCATGGACATGGAGCAGATGGATGCCCTGTGGCGCCAGGCTAAAGAGCAGGAAAGTGCCAATCTGTAAGATTTTATATAAATTTTCGGAAATGGCATTTATCCGTAGCCTTTTGGATAAGAATATGGTAGAATTATTCCGTTCAGCCCATAAAACAAAGGAGGATTCCCATGAACAAAATGGATTTGGCGGTTGAAATCGCCCAGACTACCGGCATGACAAAAAAAGCTTCCGAGCAGGTTGTTCTTGCGGTGTTTGATGCCATTAGCAATACCCTGGCCAGCGGCGAAAAGGTTTCCATCGCGGGATTTGGCACCTTTGAGGTGCGCGAGCGCCCGGCGCGTGTCGGCCGTAATCCCCGTACCGGCGAAAGCGTTCCGGTTCCGGCTTCCCGTGCGGTAGCCTTCAAGGCGGGCAAAAATTTGAAGGAGCGCCTGTAATCCGAAAAGGCCTTCTTGTATACGCCGCGCACCCGGTGGGTGGGCGGCGCTTTTTGTTATTTCCCCTTGCATTTTGCCGCCCGAGCCTTTACCATAGTACAGTAGAAAAGGAGGGGGCACTATGGCCCTTGTGGAGGCGGTGGTTGTGGCTGCCGGGGCTTCCCGCAGGATGCGGGGGGCCGATAAACTGGCATTAAAAATCAATGGGAAAAGCATTCTTGCCCACACGGTGGAAGGCGTGCTGGCGTGCGAGCGCGTGGGCAGGATCATTTTGTGCGTGCGGGCCGAGCAGGTAGAGGAAATGTCCGCCTGGCTTTCGGGCCTGCAGGCGCTTGGCACAAGGGAATGGCAGGTTATCGCCGGGGGGGAGGAGCGCCATGTTACGGTATCCCGCGCCCTGTCGGCATTGAGCGAGGATTGCAGCATTGTCGTTATCCAGGATGGGGCCAGGCCGATGTGCACGGGGGCATGGGTTGACCGGGGCATCGATCTGGCGCTGGCGGAGGGCGCGGCGGTGGCCGGCCATCCCGCGCGCGATACCATAAAACAGGTGGAGGATGGCGGCAGGGTGGTTCAAACGCCGCCCCGCAGCCGGTTATGGCATGCCGAAACGCCGCAGGTGTTCCAGGTGGCCCTTTTGCGCCAGGCTCATGCCAGGGCGATGGAAAAGGGATTATCGTTGACCGATGACGCCATGGCCATGGAAATTGCCGGTTATCCTGTGCGCATGTATGAGGTGGGGGCCAATATCAAAGTTACCGTGCCGGAGGATTTGTGCCAGGTGCGGGCACTGAAGGGGGATGAGCGTACGATGCGCATCGGCTATGGGTTTGACGCGCACCGCCTGGCCACGGGGCGCAGGCTGGTGCTGTGCGGGGTGACGGTGCCCTGCACCCGCGGGCTGCTGGGGCACAGCGATGCCGATGTGGCGGTCCACGCGCTGATGGATGCCCTGCTTGGCGCATGCGCGCTGGGGGATATCGGGCAGCATTTTCCCCAGACGGCGGAATTTGACGGGGCGAACAGCATGGCGCTGCTGGCGCGCGTCATGGCGCTGGTGGACGGGGCGGGATACAGGCTGGAAAATTGCGATATTACCCTGACGGCGCAATCACCGCGCCTGGCGCCTTATATCCCCGCCATGCGCCAAGCGCTTGCCGGAGGGATGAACGTGGAGCTTGGCCGGGTATCCGTTAAGGCAACGACGACGGAGCACATGGGATACGAAGGCAGGGGCGAGGGAATCTCTGCGGCGGCGGTGGTGCTGCTTTCGCCCAAGGGGGATGACCTATGGCGCTGAAATGGGATACGGGCATGGGAAAAAGAAGGGTGTTTAAGCCGCGGCTGCGCGGGCTTATGGCGCTGCTGGCGATCATCATCGCCATGGTGTTGGCAGTGGCCATCGGCCTTAAGGCGTGCAAACGAGGGGGGCCGTTGCCCGAGCCCTCGCCAAGCCCCACGCCCCAGCCAACGCCGCATACCCTTGTTACCGATCCGCCGGTGGTGGCGGTTTCCCCCACGGTGGAGCCGACGCAGCGCCCGCAGGATGCGGGCTATGCCGATTATACAGGCGGGGGCCAGGTTATCACCACGGACGAATCCTATATGCGCGATGCCGATGTGGATGGGCAAGAGATGGTCTTTACCGCGGGCTCCGGCCTGCTCAGCGGCAAGATCATGACCAAATTGTATCTGGCCAACCTGACGGATGCCACCGCCAGGCTGGTTGCCACCTGTGCGATGGAGGATGGGGAAATCTTTTCCCCCAGGCTGACAAAAAAATACATCGCCTGGGTGGAATCGGACCATGCAAAAAACAATGTGGTGCGATTTTACAACCGTTCCACCCAACAGATAACCGAGGTTTGCCGGGTGCCGGGCGGCATCCCCACCCTGGCGCTGGCGGGGGATCGGCTGGCGGTGCAGGCGCGCACCGGGGAAAACCAGGATACCGTTACCTGCTATGATCTGGTGACAGGTGCATCGGATATATGGGCCACCTACACCCAGGGCGAATACCGCGCCGGGGCCATCTGGGCGTGTGGGGACAGCATCGCCATCTCCATGCCTGTATTGGATGCACAGGGGCAGGACAGTGGTGCAAGCCAGGTGGTGGTCAAGCAGCAGCTGGGGCAGGATGATATCATCTATTCCATAGGCTTTTATGCCCATGCGCCCCGCCTGGGAAACGGCGCCATTGCTTTTCTAAACCGGGCTACTTCGGATGATGCCAGCCTGTATGTCATGCTGGAGGACGGTGCGCCCATCTGGGTGGAGCGCGGGGTGGCCGGGTATGCCATCGGGGATGGGTTTGTCATTTACGGCAAGCAAAACGCCATCTGGTGTTACAATTACCTGACGGGCGAATATGCCCGGCTGATGCCGGGCGGCACCCGCGGCCGCCTGCCGGTGGCAGGGGGCCGCTACGCCGTCTGGCAGGAATGGAAGGATACCGGCAAAAACGGGCTGGTTTATAAAAAGCTGGAGCTGATTGCGGGGTAAGCATAAGATGCCAAAGGCAAAAACGCTGTTTGTATGCAACGCATGCGGATACGAAACCGGGCGGTGGTTGGGCCAGTGCCCGGGCTGCCATGCCTGGAATACGCTGGAGGAGGTTCCCGTAGCCCTGGCCCAGGCGCTGTCCCGGGCGGAGGCACTGCCGGCCGCGGGCGCGCAGGCCATCCGTTTATCGGAGGTGGACCTGACGGAGCTTCCCCGCTTCAGCGCCGGTTTTTCGGAGCTGGACCGTGTTTTAGGCGGCGGGGTGGTGCCGGGCTCGCTGGTTTTGCTGGGGGGCGATCCGGGCATCGGCAAATCGACGCTGCTGCTGCAAAGCGCGGCTACGCTGGCGCAAAAGGGCGGGCTGTTGTATGTAACGGGGGAGGAATCCCCCGCACAGGTGCGCATGCGTGCCCAACGCCTGGGTGTTACCCAGGCCGATATCTGGCTGTATCCGCAAACCGATTGCGGCATGATCGAGGCGGAAGTCAAAAAACGCAAGCCGGGCAGCGTGGTCATCGATTCGGTGCAAACGCTGATCAGCCCGGAGCAAAACGGCATGCCGGGCAGCATTGTCCAGCTGCGCGAGGGGGCGGGGCGCATGATGCGCCTGGCCAAGGAAACCGGTTGCGCCATCTTTTTGATCGGCCACGTCAACAAGGAAGGCGGCATCGCGGGCCCCCGTGTGCTGGAGCATATCGTCGATGCCGTGCTGTATCTGGAGGGCGACCGCGGCTTAAAATACCGCATCCTGAGGGCGGCCAAAAACCGCTTTGGCTCCACCAACGAGATCGGCCTGTTTGAAATGAAGGATGAGGGCCTTGTTCAGGTGGATAACCCTTCGGAAATTTTGATTTCCCCGCGTGCCCAGCAGGAAGCGGGCAGCGTGGTGGTCTGCCCCATGGAAGGTACGCGCGCCATGCTGGTGGAAATGCAGGCGCTGGTATCGCCTACCTCCTTTGGTACGCCAAGGCGCATGTCCACCGGCTTTGATTATGGCCGCATGGCCATGCTGATTGCCGTTTTGGAAAAACGTGCGGGGCTGCCCCTGGGAAACCAGGATGCCTATTTAAACGTGGCAGGCGGCCTTCGGCTGGATGAACCGGCGGCCGATCTTGGCGTCATTGCCGCCATCGCTTCCGGCTTTACGGGGTTGGCGGTCGGCGCGGGCACGGCGGTGTTTGGCGAGGTGGGCCTGACCGGCGAAGTGCGCGCGGTATCCCGGGCACAAACCCGTCTGGCGGAGTGCGCCAAGCTGGGCATGCACCGGGTGCTGATGCCGCAGGATAATTTGGCCGGGCTTAAGGTGCCGGAAGGCATCGATGTCATCGGTGTGCGCACGGTATCGCAGGCCATCCAGCAGTTGCTGCCCATCGCCCGGGGTAGCCGGGCCCAGTAGCAGGGGCGTATGCTTTTGGCCGCAGCGCTTATGGCAGAGGCGGTGGAGGCCTGCTTTTTTATCGGCCATGGGCTGGACAAAGCCTTCCCATGCAGCCTGCATGGGAAAGCGGGTGGCACCCCTCCGATGATGGGGGATAAACAGCCCTGCGATTGCGAAAAAATGGTGGCTGCCCTTGTATTTTCAGGGCGCATGCCGGGAAAAAGGGATTGTCGCAAGGGCGCGATTTTGGTAGAATAATGCGGGATATGTCATTGCCCCATAAGGAGCGCCTATTGTTTTAGGTGCGGCCCGCCCGGCCGTGGCAGGCATACCGTAAACCAAGGGGAACGCGGGCCGGCTGATGTGGCAGCGGGAAGCCGGCCATCAAGGCAAAAAGGCGGTTTGGACAGCCCTCAGCCGGTATCCGGCCTGAAGCACCGGGCGGATGTTGATAAAGTAGCCTATACAGGCCGTGTGCACAACAGATTTGGCATTTGCAAAAACGGCGTGCTGATAACCGGCACCGGGGAAAAGGGATGGTTTTATGGCAAAGAATATCACCCGGGCAGCCGGGAAGCAGGAAAAGGCCATCATTGCCGCAGCCCAGGAGCGTTTAGCGGATTACCGGCGCCAGCAGAATGTGCTGTATGCGCAAATCGGAAAGCTGGCCGTCGAGCGGGATGGAATGGCCGGCTTTGGCACTGCCGGGCAGCAGCTGAGTGTGGTGCAGGGCGGCATCAGGCGCGAACAATCCGCCATGGAACAGGCCAAGGCGCGCCTGGAGGAGATCGAGCGCCAAGAAGCGGAACGCCGCCGGCAGGAGGCCAAGCAAACCCGGGCGGCCAGGACCGGGGGCCGGATATGCACGGTTTGCGGCAATTTGAATGCAAAAGGCTCCAATTTTTGCCAGGCCTGCGGACGTAAGCTGGAAGTTGAGCCCCCTCAAAAACCCCGTTGCCCGGCCTGTGGGGCGGAATATACGCCGGGAAACCGGTTTTGCGGTGCCTGCGGCCATGCGCTGGAGGGATAGCTTTTTTAGCCGATAACCGATGGGGTTGTGTTTTTTTCGGTCTGCCGGGAAAAGAAAGAAGGAAAGACTTATGGCGTTTTGTACAGGATGCGGCCGGCAAATGCCGGATGATTTAAAATTCTGTACCGGCTGTGGTGCGCCGGTAGCCCAGGAGGCTGTGGAACAGTTAGCATCCGATGGGCCTGCACCCCAGGCACAACCACAAACACAGGATAAGCCCTTTTTGGCCGGCGATGTGGCGGAACCGGAAAAAGCGGCTGATTTGGGCACACCTGCGGCCCCGGTGCAGCAGGCACAGCCTGCAGCTGCGCGGGAGCAGGCCATTATGGCGCCGGTGCCGGACAAGCCTGTTCAGCCGATGTCAAGCGGCGTGCCCCAGGCAGCCGGTGGAAGGCACGCCAAGGGCTCGCGCTTTATGCCCATCAGCACGGCCGGCTTTTTCGGCATGCGCCTTTTGATGCTGGTGCCGGTGATCGGCTTTGTGTTGATGGTCATCTGGGCATGCGGGGGATGCAGGAATGCAAACCGGCGCAACTATGCCCGTGCAACGCTGCTATGGCTGCTGTGCGTGCTGGTTGTAATTACCATCGCAGTGTTTGCGCTGTGGGCGGTGTTTGGTACCGATTTCTGGTTGGCTATGTTTAACCGGATCTGCGGGGCCGGCTGTTAGCGGGTGCTATCCCCATGCGCCCATATCCGGCAGCATGGGGCTGGATAACCAATAGTTTGAGGAGGAGACGGGATTATGGCTTTTTGTGGGAAATGTGGAGCCCAGTTGGCAGATGGCGCAAAATTCTGCCCGGCATGCGGCGCGGCGGTAGAACAACCGGCGCAGCCCCAGCAGGCTTCCGGCAATGCGTTCCAGAACATGATGAACACGCCGGACAGCACGGGCGAGTACGATCAGGCGGATATCAACGCCAATAAGGCGATGGCGGTGCTGTCCTACATTGGTATTTTGTTTTTGGTTCCTTTGTTTGCGGCCAAAAATTCCAAGTTTGCACGCTTCCATGTCAATCAGGGTTTGGTGCTTTGCATTGCGGAAGTTATATACGGGATCGCCTATAGCATCCTGTCTTCCATCATCCTGGCGATTTCGTGGAAGCTGTATTTTCTTGTACAGATTATCGGCATTGTCAGCCTGGCGTTTTTGGCCCTGGCCATCATCGGTATTGTCAATGCGGCAAACGGTAAGGCCAAGGAACTGCCGCTGATCGGCAACATCAAGATCCTCAAGTAAGGCCAGGCCTTGTTTATAAAAAGCAGCCCCATGCAGGTGGGGCTGCTTTTTTGTAAGGGGCAGCAGGGCGCTTTTTGGGGCTTGCCCGATATCCTGCGCCGTCAGGCGCAGATAAACATCAAGCCTGCTTCATATCCTTTTGCAGATGGGAAAATATACCATCCGGCTGCCTGGTCCCTGCCCTGGCGCAAAGGGAAATGCTAAAAGGCGGGCTTTTCGGATGATGGCAAGTGCGCCGGCACATTGCATCGCGGGCCGGGATGTGATACCCTAAATGATATTAGTTTTCATCCCATAGGATAAAGGAGTTTGTGTGCATGTGGAATGATTATTATCCCACGCACCGGGCAAAGAGCCTGTCCCAAATCGATGCGGATATGCTGGCCGATGCCGGCGTGCAGGCGGTTTTGCTGGATATGGATAATACCCTGGCTACCTGGAAGGGGGGCGAGCTGGCCCCCGATGCCCAGGCTTTTGTGCGCAGGCTGCATGAGGATGGCATGCGCGTGGCGGTGTTCAGCAACAACCAGCCCAAAAAGGTTCAGGCGCTGGCGGACAGGTTGGGCATCGATGTGGCCATTGCCCGGGCGGGCAAGCCATCCGTCAAGGCGTTTTTAAGGGCGGCCGATATCATGGGGGTGCCCCCGCAAAAATGCGCGGCCATTGGCGATCAGCTGATGACCGATATCGCCGGGGCTAACCGCGCCGGGTTTGCCGCCGCCATTCTGATCCCCCCGCTTAGCCGCGTGGAATGGATTTTTACAAAATACAACCGCATGCGCGAGCGGATCATCCTCTATTTTACCAAACAGGAGCAAAACCGATGAACGTACGCTTTGGGCCTTCCGGAAACAGCGCTATTTTCTATGAACAGGGGCATAAAAGCACCGTCGAAGCGCCAGCCTGGCTGCGCGGGATGGGGCTTGATGCCTATGAATATTCCCTTGGCCGCGGCATCACCGTGGGCGAGGAGACTGCATGCGCCATCGGCCAGGCAGCCAGGGAAGCCGGCGTGGCCGTCAGCGTGCATGCGCCCTTTTTTATCAACCTGGCCACCGATGATGCCGAAAGGCAGCAAAAAAACGTAGGCTGGCTGTTTGGCGCCCTGCGCACCGCCCGCCATATGGGGGCGGGCCGGGTGGTGTTTCACCCGGGCAGCGGCCTTAAAGGCGATCGGGAACGCGCGATGGCGCTGTCCATCCCCAACCTGATGGCCATTATCCACCAGGCGCGGGAGGAAGGCCTGCTGGAAGGGATATACCTGTGCCCGGAAACCATGGGCAAGAAAAACCAGCTGGGCAATCTGGATGAAGTGCTTACCTTTTGCCAGCTGGATGAATGCCTGCTGCCTTGCGTGGATTTTGGCCATTTGCATGCGGCGGGGCAGGGCGCCTTGAATTCCGTAGCGGATGTGGATGCCATCCTAAACCGCATGGAGCAGGTTCTGGGCGGGCCAAGGTGCCGTCATATGCATGTGCATTTCAGCACCATCGAATATACCGGCGCGGGCGAGCTGCGCCACCGCACCTTTGCCGAAAAGGAATATGGCCCGCGCTTTGACATTGTGGCCCGGGCGGTACAGGCCAAGGGGTGGGAGCCCTTTTTTATCTGTGAATGCAACGGCACCATGGCCGAGGATGCGGCGGAGATGAAGCGCATCTGGGAGGAGGTGCGCCATGGGGCAAACTGACGCGCGCAGAAGGCGCCTTTTGGGCAAACTGGAGGGGCTGCGCGCGGATGCCATGCTGGTTACCTGCCCGGCCAATGTGCGCTATTTATCGGGCTTTGCCGGGGAAGGCTGCCTGCTGGTGACCGCGGACAAAACCACGCTGTTTACCGATTTTAGGTACGAGGAGGACGCCGTGCGCAGCGCCCCCGGGTGCCAGATGGCCTGCCCGCCGGCTGCCCAACTGGATAGCGCCTGCATGGCAGAAGCGCGCGCTGCCGGCGCTTGGGTGGTTGCCATCGAGGCGGGGGAGATGACGGTTTCTGCCTACCGCGCGCTGGAGCAGGCGGCCGGGGAGCAAGGCGTTGCCCTGGTGGAAACCGAGCAAGTGGTGGAAGCGCTTCGCCTGATTAAAGATGCCGATGAAATTGCCGCTATCAAGCGCGCTTGTGCCTTGACCGATGAGGCTTTTTCGGATATACTAAAGTGTCTTAAGCCGGGCGTTTCGGAGCGGGACATCGCTGCGGAGCTTTTATACCGGCTGCGCCTGTTGGGGGCGGATGGCCCGTCGTTCGATTTTATCGTGGCGTCGGGTACAAATGGCTCCAAACCGCATGCGGTGCCAACCTCGCGCAGGCTGTGCGCGGGGGAACTGGTTACGCTTGACTTTGGTTGCCGGGTGGATGGATATTGCAGCGATATGACGCGCACCGTCGCCATCGGGCAGCCGTCACCGGAGCTTGCTCGCATATACCGGGCGGTATATGAGGCGCAGCGCCTGGGGCGGGAGGCATATCGTGCCGGGCTGCCCTGTGCCAGGGCGGATGCGGTGGCGCGGGAATATCTGGCTTCCCAGGGCTATGGGCAGGCGTTTGGTCACAGCCTGGGGCATGGGGTAGGGCTGGATATCCACGAAAGGCCGCGCGTCAGCGCAGCTTCCACCGCTGTGCTCGAGGCGGGCATGGTGGTATCGTGTGAGCCTGGGGTGTATTTGCCGGGCACCGGCGGGGTGCGCATTGAGGATTTGTGTTTGATAGAATCCGGCGGCTGCAGCGTATTGTCCCAATCGCCGCGGGAACTACTTGAACGATAACCCGAAGAGGAGGAACCTTTCATGATCAGTGCAGGCGATTTTCGCAAGGGCATTACCATCGAGCTGGACGGGCAGGTATTTGTCATCGTCGAGTTCATGCATGTCAAGCCTGGCAAGGGCGCGGCGTTTGTGCGCACCAAGCTGAAGAATGTCATCACCGGTGGCGTGGTGGAGCGCACCTTCAACCCCAACGACCGTGTGCCGCGCGCCCATATCGAAACCAAGACCATGCAATTTTTGTACAAGGATGAATCGCTGTACTATTTCATGGATACCGAAACCTACGAGCAACTTCCGCTGAGCGAGGATCAGGTGGAGGATGCCCTTCCCTATATGATCGATAACATGGAAGTGACGGTGCGCTTCTTCAAGGAAAAGGCCTTCTCCGTTGAGCCGCCGAACTTTGTGGTACTCAAGGTGGTGGATGCCGAATATGGCAGCCGCAACGATACCGCTACCGCCGGCACCAAGCTGGCGACGCTGGAAACCGGCTATCAGCTGCAGGTGCCGCTGTTTGTCAACCAGGGCGAATCCATCCGCGTGGATACCCGCACCGGCGAGTACATGGAGCGCGTATAATCATCCAAAAGCCCAGCAGGGGCCTTGTATGGCCCCTGCTTTTTTTCGCTAAAGAGGGGGAAGGCAAGCATGGAAAATATGCGCAAAAAGGCCGCTTATCTGCAAGGATTGGCGGAGGGGCTGGGCATTTCCCGGGAGGATGCCCAGGGGCGCGTGCTGCTTCAGGTGCTGGATTTGCTGGCTGAAATGGCGGCTGGTATGGATGAAATGGCGGATAAGGTTGCCTCGCTGGAGGAGTTTGCCGAGGAGATCAACGAGGATCTTGGCGATATCGAGGAAATTGTCTATGGCGGGGATGAGCCGGCCTCTCAAGCCGAGGGCATGATTGAAATTACCTGCCCGCATTGCGGCGAAAACGTGTTGGTGGATTATGCCACCTTTCATGATGAGCAGGAGCTGCCCTGCCCGCAGTGCGGCAAGCCGCTGTGCGAGGATGATAGCGGCGAGGAAGGCTGACGGCCATCCGATGTGCAGGCGCTGGATGCAAAGGGATGTGGAAACACATCCTTTTTTGATGCGCAGCCTGTATGACGGAAGCTGCAGCCTTTTGATATCCCTCAACAAGCCCATTCCCTATAGGAAAGCAGGCTTTATGCCATCCGGCGGGCCCACGGATGCGCCGGTATGCAGCGGGGCGTACAGCGGCAATGACCGCTGGGTAGGCCTTTAGGGTGCAGCAGGGTGCCGTCCCACACGGCCCTTGGCTGCAAACGTGTGTTTTTGGGCAAGGAAACCGGGATAAAAACTATAGGATAGGATACAAAAATAAACGGTAGTCCATATTGCATAATGAAAAGTATGGTATAATGAAGGAAAAAGGGGGCGAAAGGCATGATTCCTTGGGTGGATGCTTGGCATATGATTAGTCTGGATGGCGCGGTGGATGGATTTACCGTTGCCCAGGAAGCGCTGGAGGTGCTGCCTGAGGCCGATGTGGTGCTGATCGGCGCTCGGTGTGCGCTTGCCGCGGTGCGCGGTGATACCGCCATGGGCCTGTGGGCGCGTGCGGCTGCGGCCCGGTATGGGCGCGTAGCCATTGTGGATGCTTCCGGCCTG
>JAQXFY010000154.1 GCA_029006015.1 bacterium | reverse complement strand
TGATTCAGCCGCCCGCTTCTTATTAAACAGTGTTTCTTCCGATGCGCCGGCACCACGGATGAATGGATCATGCTGCATGGCGTAAACTTCAGCCGGAACACATCGCCAAGCGTATACAGCCGGCCATCGTTTGGTGTGCCTGTGGGCCGGCTGCCCTTTGCAGCATACGAAAGGCCCATCGCCGGCGCTGTGTGGGGGTAATAGTAAAGCATCCGCTCCCCCGGTTGCCGCAGGCAGGGGCCATGCCACCTTGATCGGAATCAGTTTTCCTGCTCCAGCACTTCCATACGCCGGCCGGCATTGGTGCGCGCCATGCGATATTGCCGGGCGATGGGCAAAAGCCCAAGGGCGCCAAAGGCCAGGCCAATGCCAAGCTCCACCCCCATGCTTTTTAGGATGGAAGGCATAGTCAATACATACGCCAGGGTGGAAGGGGTAATGGGCATTTCCCCGGTAACCATTGCATAGATAACGGAAAAGCCAATGGAAATCAGGATGCCGATAAAGCCCGCAATCGCATTTATCATCAGCGTTCGTTTGCCCAATCGTCCGCCCAGTTTTTGATAGCCATAGCCCGCGGCCAGCGTCATCAAAAACGCTGCAGGCGAAGCCAAAAAGCCCATCAGGTAAACCAGCACCCACGCCAGCGTGCCCACCAGGGCGCCCAACAGCGCACCAACAAAGCCGCGCCCGTAATGCTTGTTTTCGCTTTCAAACACCCGCCCGGCATGCTCCAATTGCTTCGCATAGGTTTGCCGGCAGGCCGGATGCACGCATTGCACCGCGCCCGATACAATCACATGGGCCGCATCCTGGCCAACAGCCTCGCTGCATACCCAGCAATGATCGGCCCCATCGGCGCCAAACGCCTGAAGAAACGCCAGTGTTTTTTGCAGGAATGTTTCCAGCTCGTCCTGGGATTTTTGCGTCCATCGCATGCCCTGCACCAGCACAAAAGCCCCCCGCAGGCGCATATATTTCTCGCTCAGCCGGCCATCGAGGACAGCCTCCTCCGATGCGCGGGCAAAGCTTTCGGCTTTTTCCGGCGGTGCAAAGCCAACGGAAATCACCCTTCGACCATCCTCATAGGCGGTAACCAGGTAGCCTTCCATCAGCCCGTATACCGCCCCGGAAGCGGTGGAAAACCCCTTTTCTGTTGCCCAGTTGCTTAGCGCCGTACTGCAGACGCGCACGATAACTCCCTCCCTTTATCCCATTTTCCAATGCCGATGCCCGCTATCGCCGCCACAATGGCCAGCGCAGCCACTGCCCGATAAGCGGTGGGCAGGCCCAAAGATGCAACGATGGTGCCCATTACCGGTGGGCCAAAGGTCATCCCCAGTGCATAGACCGATTGATAAAAGCCCATAGCAGAAGCCTTTCTATCCTGATCCACGCCCCGCACCGCCTGGGCCATCAGGTAAGCAAACAGCCCCGCGCCAACAAGGCCGCCGAATGCCTGCATGGCCATCACCTGCCACAACTTTCCCGCATAGGATATGCCCAGCGCATACAGCGCCATCCCTGTAAAGCCAATGGCCGTCAACCACGCGGGGCCCGCCGCGCGCACGCGCCCCGTAGAAATGGCCCACGAACCGGCGATGCTGCCGGCGGTAAACAGGCCGGAACACAGCGCCAATGCGCCATCGCTGGCCCCCAGCGCCTTGGCCACGGTTGCCGTAAAAGACTGTACCGTAGCAAATACAATGGCCTGGTATAAAGCCGCCAGCAAAGCATATAAAATCAGGCGTTTACCGGCAAATACAGCCACCCGTGCCCGCAGCGGCACACGCGGGGTTTTTTCCACTTTTTCTTCCGATAAAAAGAGCGACAGCACCGCCCCGGCTATGGCAACGCCGCCCCCAATCAGGAACAACCCGTTAACGCCGATTTTGGCGACCAAAAACCCACCCAGCACATAGCCAGCCAGCACGCCGCTTTGATTCATGGCGTTGATGATGCCCATCGCCCTGCCGCCTTCCTCAGGCGGATAATAGCTGGCAAACAGCACCGTAAAGGAAATCCATGTAGCCGAAGCCAGCCCGGCGACAGTGCGCGCCGCCATCATCATGGCAACCGAATCAAAAAAGTGCATCATCAGCGCGGCGGACGCGGCCAACAGCAGTCCGCACCCTATGACGCACTTATGCCGCCTGAGGCCGTCGGCAGCAAGCCCCAACGGAATGCGCACGATCATCTGCGAAAGGCCATATGCTCCCAGCACCGCACCCGCAGCGGAGGCCGTCAGCTGCATGGCCATCAGATAGGGCGTTAAATACGGCACATAAATATACTGGGAAAACCAAAACACAGCGGTAACTGCGCATAACAAAAGCCTTTTAGGCCGCATAACGCCCTCCCCCGCCCACGGAAATCCCCCGCCGGGCGATTGATTGATGGTGGTATTATATCATATATCTCATTATAAAAGCGCCGCCTGTACAAGGCGGAATACGGCCCGTTGTGCCCGGTTTATTCATCAGGCCAGGCACCAATATATATGCAAAAAGCATGGGCAGTTTGGGCGCAATCCCATAAATTTACCCGGGTTGTATTCCCCCAAACCCATACCCAGCCTGTAATTGCCTGCGCAATGCCTTCCTGTATCCGCTGCCGCCTTGCAAGCGGCGGCCGGCTATGCTACACTTGCTGTAACAAAGAGGAGATGACATCATGCCTACATTTTTATCCGTTATGCGCGCCGGGCGCGATCGTGATTTGTTCCTTCCGCCGGAGGTTATGGCCCGGTTTGAGCAGTTGGGCGAGGTTTGGTCCAATCCCGAACCCCGAAACATGACGGGCGAAGAACTGGCAGAGCGCATTCCCGGCGTACAGGCCATTATCGGCGGCTGGGGCATGCCGGTACTGGATGAAAAAGTATTAAAACATGCCGATGCCCTCAAGGCCATCCTGTATACCGGCGGCAGCGTGGCAGGCTTTGTTACGCTCGAGCTGTACGAGCGCGGCATCACCGTTATCAGCGCCAACCGGCTGTATGCCCATTCCGTGGCGGAAGGCACCATTGCGTACATGCTGTGCGGCCTGCGCCGCATTGCGGCATACGATCGTTTGCTTCGCGCGGGCGGCTGGCCCGAAAACCAGACCACCTGGAGCGAGGGGCTGTTGGATGCCAAGGTGGGGCTTTTGGGCTTTGGCCAGGTAGCGCGTTATCTGGTGCCGATGCTCAAGGCTTTCAACTGCGATATATCCGCCTATGATCCCTTCCTGGGCGACGATGTTTTTGCCGCATTGGGCGTGCGCCGCGTCGGGCTGGAGGAACTGGTGCGCGAAAACCATATTTTATCGCTGCACGCGGCCAAAACCGTCGATAGCGATCACGTGCTTTCCCGCGAGCTGTTGCATCAAATGCCGGACGGGGCGCTGCTGGTCAACACCGCGCGCGCCAGCGTTGTGGATACCGATGCCCTGGTGGATGAGTTAAGGAGCGGCCGCATCCATGCCGTCATCGACGTCTATGATGAAGAGCCCCTGCCCCATGACCATCCGCTGCGCTTTTTACCCAACGCTACCCTGATTCCCCATATGGCCGGGCCGACGATAGACCGCCGCATCAAAGTCGGCCATATGCTGGTGGATGAATGGCTGAATATCCTGGCGGGTGGCCCGCTGTCCGAGCACGCCATTCCAAAGGAATATGGCATGCGCATGACCAAGGAACACTAACGCCATTTTAATTGCAATATCTGCTGCCGGGAAGGATATTCCTTCCCGGCTTTTTCTATTCAAAACCCGCCCCCCGCCCAGCCCCGCTTGGCGGATACAACGCAAAAGCCAAGGGCCATCCCACCAGGGGTGCGCCTTTAAAAAGAAACGGCTTGCCACCCTTGGCTATGCGCAACAACACGGCAGCTTATATGATTTTCAACCGATCAAGCGTTTAAGCCGGTTATATAGCATTTCCGCCAGCAAGCCCATCGCAAACCCCGTGGGCACGGCAACCAGCCACAACCCCGGCAAAAGAGACAAAGCCCCCGGCGTATTCCACACCAGCCAGGCTACCGCCACCTGGCCGCATTGGTGTGCAACCGCCCCGGCCACGCTGATGCCGGGCACGCCAAATTTCATCCTGCGCATGGGAAGCATGATGGCAAGCGCGGCCAGGCTGCCCCCCAGGCTATACATCAGCCCCATCGTGGAGCCCGAAAAAAGCGCACCGCCCAGGCATTTTATCAGGGTAACGGCAAACGCCCCACCCCACCCATCGCTTAGCAGGGCAAACAGCACAAAGATATTGGACAGCCCCAATCTGGCACCGGGCAACGCCGGAAACAGCGGCGGCAGCCAGCTTTCCACCGTATGGGCGGCCAACGCGCACGCCGCAATCAGGGCAAGGCGGGTCAAACGCTGCACAGCGGGTTTCATGGCGCACCGCCCCCGCTGATGCCATCCACGCCGCTGCTGCCTTCTATCGATACCACCAAGCGATGCGGCAGGCAGACAAGCGCCTGCCCCCGCCGGTCAATGGCGCGCTGCCGCACGCAGCTTTGATTGCTGCAATCCGCCGACAGGATGCGGGCCTGCCCCTCGCCGATTTCCACGGTATTTTGGCCCCATGGCGTATCGATCACACGGCTTTGGGCGGGCCCATCCAGCCTGGCCTGCCATATCAGCCGGCCATCCACGCGCACGCTGGCCTGGGTACCGCCCGGCAACAGGCGCAAAGCCATAAAAGCGCTGGCCGCTACGGCAAACAGCGCAGCGGCCAGCACAAGATCACGCTTTTTCATGAGGCAAAATGGAAGTTTTCGTCCAATAATTGTAAACCATCCTGCATGCCGGGGGTTGTATAAACGGTATAATCCTCCCCTACAAGCACCGCACCGTAATCAGGGAAGCGCTGCTGCATAAGCTCCAGCGCGCGCTGCTGCCCCAACACAAAGGAAGCGGTGGCAAGCGCATCGCATACCGCGCCCTCCGGCCCCACGATGGTACAGCTGATAAGCCCGCTGCGTGCGGGCGCCCCCGTTTTAGGATCAAGGATGTGGCAATAGCGCACGCCGTCGACCACCTCATAGCGTTCATAATCGCCGGAGGTAGCCACGCAGCAATCCGTCAGCTTGATGGTGGCAAACATATCCTTGCTTCCGCCGCGGGGATGGCGCAGGCCGATCACCCATGCCTCTCCCGGTTTTTTTTCGCCAACCGCCGCGATGGAGCCGCCCATATCCAGCAAGGCGGAGGTAATGCCATCCTCCTTCAAAATTTGCAGCATGGCATCCAGCACCACACCCTTAACGATACCGCCAAAATCCAGCCCGGCGCCGGAGGTACCCAGCTGAATGCATTTTCCATCCCTGTCCACTTCAAGCGCATCCAGGCGGCTGGCTGCCAGCGCCTTTTGCACATTTTCTTCCAGCGGTACGGACCATTCCGCGGTGTTGCCGATATTCCAGGCATCTATCAGCGGCTGCAGGCCGGGATCAAAGGCGCCATCGGTTTTTTCCTTCATTTCCAGCGATAGGGCCAGCACATCGATAACTTCTTCCACCACCTGCACGCGCTGGGTTGGGTTGTTGTTGACCGCCCAAACATCGCTGCGGGAATCATAGGCATTCAGATAATAATCGTACAGCCGGATGGTTTCCTGCAATTTGCTGACGGTTTCCTGATGGCCGCTGCCCGTCAGCCGAAGCGAATACCAGGTAGACATGGCATACCCGCTGGCGGATGAATCGCCACAAGCGCACAGCGCCATACACAGTGTGGCCAGCATAGCAGCAAGGCCCGCCTTAACCCCTTTTCGCAAGGAAACTCCCCCTATCCCGGCGCCCACAGACCAGGCGCAGCGTTTTGCACATGATTGGCTTGATTATAGCATGATTTTTCCCCTGCGAAAAGCCGCCCTTCCACACCGCATAATCCGCACTGGATACATAACGGCATGCCAAACAAAAAAGCGCTTTGATGCCCCGGCCGGAATAAACCCGATGACGGAAAGCAGGGTTTTGCCCTTTAATTTTCTTTTTCCTGCTGCATTTTTTCAAGCCGGGCCGGAAAGCGGGGGGGTGATGTAAAGGCCATCCCGTTTAGATCCTCATAGGGCGCAGGCAGGCGGACAAAGCCCAAATGCGTATGCCAAAGCACGGGGTGGCGCAGTTTCATCCGATGGTTGACCTGGCGGTTTCCATATTTATCATCGCCCAGCACGGGATAGCCCAAATAGGCCATCTGGGCGCGGATTTGGTGGGTACGCCCGGTTTGAAGGGAGATATCCATGCGGGCAAAGCCATCCCACTGCCCGGTTTTTTGCGCCGTCAGCGCCATGCGTTTAGCCCCCTGGGCCGGGGTATCCAGCACGCGCACCCGCGCACCGGCAGCATCCTTTACAGCATAATGCACCGCAGCAAGCTGCTTCGGGGGGCAGCCCGCCACATAGGTGGTATAGCCGCGCTCGATCAGGTTATCGGAAAACCACACACGGCTATCCCAAGCCACTTTGGGGTTTAAGGCAAACAGCAGCGTTCCGCCGGTATATACATCCAGCCGGTGGCAGGCAATGGGCGCGGGCAGCCCCAATGCGGCAGCCTGCGCGGCAAGGGCCTGTTCCACCGTTACCTCCCCCGGCGCATCCGCTGCACATACGGCGTACCCGGCCGGCTTATCCACCACCCAGATGCGCTGATCCCGGTATAAGGTGGAAATGCGGGGCAGCCCCGCCAGCCATTCATCGCAGATGGCCACGCGAACCACATCCCCCACCGCCAGGCAGTCCTGCTCCCTGGCCGGGCGCCCATTGATGCGGATATCGCGGGCACGGAAGGCTTTACGCCATATCGATTGGGATACCGCCGGGTAACGCAGGCAAAGCACCTGCAAAAGGGGGCGCCCCCCATCCCGCGGCCCGGCTTGCCATTGCTGCATGGCGCTCCCTCCTTTGGGTTATATTATAGCATACCCTTGGATCGAAACCCATTTGGCACACGGTAGAATATGCCCCCTTTGTTGGATCCCTCCTCATTTGCCATTTTGTCCGGCCGGAGGGCGCCCCTTGCAAAAGCCCCGTGCCGAAGTGTATCTGTTTTTACCCACAATGCCCGCATGCGGTTTTGGCAGCCATCGTCCTTTTTTTCCGAAGGATACGGCATCCGAAAACAAGCGGCGCATCCGCTTGGCCAGATCATGGCGCAGCCTTGCGCCCACATCGAAAAAACATTACAATCATCATGTCTAAAAGGAGGGGGCTTATGAACCAAATCCATGGAAATTTAACCGGTATCCGAAAAACGCTCATCGAAAAGCTGGAATCCATCTATGATATGCAAACCGGCCGCGCCCAATTTTGCACCCCCGAAATGTTGGAAGCCATGGCGGCCTTTACCGGCACAACCGGCCGCGAGGCCATGGTATACCTCGACCGGGGCGGCCAGGTGCTGGCCGTTGCCGTCGGCGATCAGGACCGGGTGTCCCTTCCCAACCTGCGCTCCCGCCGCTCACAGGAGCGGTTAAGCGGGATCCGCTGCATCCACACCCACCCGGGTGGCGATTCGCGCCTGTCGGATGTGGATATCCAATCGCTTAAAAAGCTTAAGATGGATGCCATGGCGGCCGTTGGCGTGCGCCAGGGCGCGCTGACCACCATGCATGTTGGCATTTTGGACAGCCGCCTGCCCAGCGGCGATATTTCCGTTATGATCGGCGGGCCTTATAAAGCCACCCACATTCCCGATGCCGGGCTTTGGGCGGAAATCGAAGCGGCCGATCTTCGCATTCGCCCGCCGGAATCGCAGCAAACCAAGCGGGAGCGCGAGCGCGTGGTACTGGCCGGCATCGATGGGCCCGAAAAAGATTACGATTCCCTGGAGGAACTGGCCGATTTGGCCGATACCGCCGGGCTGGATGTGGTATACACCCTGCGCCAGGTGCGCGATAAACCCGATAGCGCCACCTACCTTGGCTTTGGTAAAATGCGCGAGCTTGCGCTGGATGTGCAGGCATGGGATGCCGATGCCGTTATTTTTGATGACGAGCTGTCCCCCGCACAGATACGCAACCTGGAGCAG
>JAQXFY010000153.1 GCA_029006015.1 bacterium | reverse complement strand
GCGGGAGTAGCTCAGTGGTAGAGTGCCACCTTGCCAAGGTGGATGTCGCGGGTTCGAATCCCGTTTCCCGCTCCAAATCGGAACGAGTACAACTCGTTCCGATTTTTCTTTTCTGCATTTTTTAACAAGCGTATGGCCGCTGTTAAAGGCCGGCGCCGCATCCGGGAAACTGGACGCGGCAATATCGGCGAGTTTTCCGTGCTAAAAAGCGTACCTTGGGTTTTAGGCGCATTTTTACAGGGGGTAATTTTATGGGAAAAGAAAATTTTGTCATTGAAGGAACCGTCGATAAAAAATTGATGGTCGAGCAAATCAGGCTGGCGGCCAGGCAGTTTGCCATGCTGTATTTCCATTTCACCAAAGTTTTGTATGAGGCATATGGCGCAGAAAAGGCAAAGGAGCTGGTTCGACAAACGGTGTTTGACCAAGCGGTGGAACGTTCTGATCTGATGCGTCAAAAAGCGGTTGCCGAAGGAAAAGCAACCGATACGGTGGCCGATTTTATGAGCGTCATCGATCTGCCGCTTTGCGGCTGGATACCGCAGTGGGGGGAAGATCACTGCCCATATGCAGAGGTATGGAGAGGGTACATTGAACAATATCCGTGGTTCCAGGAATTTGCAACATTTTACTGCGATGTAATTGATACAACAACGATTGAAAACTTTACCAAGCACATGTCCCATCGCATTACGAACAATGTCATCACACAAGGCCAAAGCTGCGAGCGGGAATATTTCGACAGTGAATCGGTACGGGAAGGCCGGTATACCTATCAGGGCAAAGCATAGCCATAAGGTTGTGGGCGGGCCTATCGGATGGAGTTTAATGGAGGATGCATCGCCGGCGTATCTGTGGTTTGCTATAAAGCCCATCAAAATCCACAACATGTGTTTGCAGCACGGCGGGTATGATAAAACGATAAGATGCGAATGCATGGAATGCTGCCCCATCGGGAGCCAAGCTTGCTTGGCTCCTGTTTTTATGCCGTAACCCCATTTGGCCGTTGGTTTGTGCCTTGGCCGCATGTGATGTAAGCAGCTTGTCGCAGGCTTGCGCAGGGGAAGGGGCACTTTTGCTGATGGTTTCAGGTGTATCCGGTTGATCTGCTTGCCGGTACAAGGTTTTGGGGCAAAACGGGGGCTGGCTGTTTGCATAAAACGTAACACGGATTTTGCGGTTTGATATAAAATTATCGATTTTTATAATAATAAAGTGATGTTGCTGATAGAATAACGATTAATCACTACATAGGAGGGAATGCAGATGAAAATCAACTTAAAGCGTTGGCAGATCATTACCATTGCCGTGGTTGCAGTGGGCATCATTGGTGCCCTGCTTGTCCCGGGGGATAGCTAGCCTGCCCCTGCCGGCACGGCTACGATTGCTGTGCCATCGCCCACGATTGTTGCCACCCCGGTTACGGCCACATCCCTGGTAACGCCATCCCCAATTTTGGAGGTTAGCCCGACGCCGGCCGATACGCCAACCCCGACCGATACACCAACGCCGGTTGTGACGCCCACACCGGTTGTTACGCCGCTGCCGGCTACGCCCAAACCCGTTGTTACGCCCGCGCCGGCTACACCTAAACCCGTTGTCACCCCCGCACCGGCCACGCCCAAACCCGTTGTTACCCCTGCGCCTGCTTCCTTGAAAGTGATTAAACAGCTAGGCAAGGTAACACCAAACACTGAGGTGACGGTTACGGTGCAGGGTATCCCCAACACTCAATATTCCATTAAGGTGGTTTATAATAGCGGGCCATCTACAGCCAAGGGATTGGAACCTAAAAAAAGTGGTGCGGATGGAATTGTCACGTGGACATGGAAAGTCGGTGGCAAGACAAATCCCGGTACATATCCAATTACCATTACCGGCGGCGGCCAGAAGGTTTCTATCAATTTTACGGTTGCTGGGTAGGCCGCGCCTGCAAAGCCCCTCCCGAAGGAGGGGCTTTTATGTTTTATAGGCGGTTTTACGGGCTTGGGGCGTGTTTATCTGGCCCGATTTTTTTGTGCGGCAACGGGCTTTGCCGCTGGCTTTCGCCTTATGTTGGCAAAAGGTGACGTACCCTGCCGGTTTGGCGGGTATGATTTCCGGGGTTTATATCCTAAGAAAGGGAGATGTGCATATCAAATAAACGATATACAGGAAAAATATATTGAATAAAATAAATAAAGCGGTTATTATAGAAATGTCGAGAATGGATTATTGCGGGGCGGGCTTAGCCGTATAAATGGCAGCCCTGTTGTTAAGCAAATATGCTGCATGGCTGCGCCTGGGCGATGCAATGTGAAAAACAGCATCCGGATGCGCTGCCGGGAGGGAAAAGAATATGAAAAAAAGATGGATGGCGGTTATTGTGGCGGTTGTTATGCTGATGGGGCTTTGTGCCTGCGGGCAAACGGGCGGGGGCAAGGCGGCGGATAGCAACCGCATTACCATGTACCTTTGGGATAAATCCATGACCAAGGAATTGACCCCCTGGCTGGAAAAGCAGTTCCCGCAGCTTGAGTTTGAGTTTATCATCGGTTATAACAGCATGGATTTTTACAGTTATCTGTTGGAGAGGGGGCAGCTGCCCGATATCATCACCTGCCGCCGCTTTTCCTTAAATGATGCGGCAAAGCTGAAGGACGAGCTGCTGGATATGTCCACAACCGAGCTGGTGGGCACCTTCTACTTTTCCTACATTGAAAACAACCGGGATACGGATGGCGCCATCAAGTGGCTGCCCATGTGTGCAGAGGTTGACGGCATCGTGGCCAACCGGGATGTGTTTGATGCCTATCATGTGCCCATCCCAACCAACTATGCCGAATTTGTACAGGCCTGCCGGATTTTTGAGGAAAACGGAATCGACAGCTTCTATAACGATTATTGCCAGGATTACAGTTGCCTGGAAGCCATGCAGGGCTGCGCTATCCCCGAGTTGATGAGCCTGGAAGGCACCAGATGGCGTGCCGAGTACGAGAGTGAAACCGTGGATGGTTCCGTAGGCCTGGATGACAGGGTATGGCCCGTGGTGTTTGATAAATTCCAGCAGTTTTTGCAGGATACCCATGTTCAGCCCGGGGATATCGATGTTTCGTTCAACCAAGCCAAGGAAATGTTTCTGAATAACCGGCTGGCCATGTTCCGCGGTACCGGCAACGATTGCGTGGTAATCAACCAGGAATACGGCATCAACACCATGATGCTGCCTTACTATGGCGCCACGGAGGCGGATAACTGGCTGCTGACTTACCCCATCTTCCAGGTGGCCGTCAATAAGCGTGTCGCCCGGGATGCGGTAAAAAAACAACATATCATGAACGTGCTGGAGGCCGTGTTCAGCGCCGAGGGGCAGGCGCACACGGCGGTGGGTTCCTCCGTGCTTACTTATAACAAAACGGTGGATATCGAGCTGGCGGATAGCATGGAGATGGTCAAAGCCTGTGTGGAGCGGAATCACCTGTACCAGCGCCTGGCTTCCACGGAGATGTTTGCCATTTCAAAGGATGTGGGCCAGAAGATGATCGCAGGCCAATATGATGCCAAGGCAGCCTATCAGGCATTCAACGCCCAGCTGACAACCCCCAAGAACCTGGATAAGGCGGCCTATGTCGCCTGCCTGGAAAACGGCTATGATTACACGTTTACAAACCACGGTAGCCAGGCGGTATCTGCGGTGGTCAACACCATACGAAAGCAAATAGGGGCGGATATCCTTATCGGCTATTCTTCCCTGATCACATCGCCGGTTTTTGCGGGCAATTATACCGCCCAGCAGATGAATTGGCTGATAAATAACCGTGCCGCCCTGACAACGGCGGAGCTTACCGGCGCGCAGATCAAGCAGGTGATGGAATGGCTGGTCGATATCAAGGAAAACGGCGCCAACCCCATCCGCCATCTCGATCAAATACCGGCTGCCAGCGGCATGGAATATGCCATGCGGGCGGACGGCGATGGCACCTATACCCTGGAAAGCGTTACCATCAACGCTAAACCCTTGGAGGATAATGCCACCTATACGGTAGCCTTCCTTGGCGATGATAACGCCCTGGAGGCGGAGGTTTACTGCGGCTGCCCCATGCCCCAGGATATCAAGGCGCTCCGACAAAATATCACCGGGAAAACCGTGGAGCATTTGGCGGCCGCCCTGGATGGGGGTGGGCAGATGGAGCCGCCGACGCAGTATGTCACCATTACGGGGAACATGCGATGAGCAAATGGGGGAAAGGGCAGGATGCCTCCATCCCTGGCTGCGGCCGCGATGGCGCCTGAAACACCAAACGCAAAGGAGGATAGAAGGCCATGCGAAAGCATGTTGCAAAACGGATGTTGATCGTAAGCGTGTTGGCGGCGGCTTTTGCAGCAAGCGTCATCTATTTCAAATTTGTGTCGGATATGATTTATCGGGAAAGCACCAGCCACCTGATGGAAATTTATACCCAGATGAACCGCTCCTTCCACGATCTGGTGTCCCAAAACTGGGATCTTATGATGGATTGGGTTCCCCATCTGGAATACGCGGTGGAGGAGGACCCGGATCAGGCCGTGGCATATATCCAGGGCCGGAAGCAGCAATGGGGCTTTACCGAT
>JAQXFY010000152.1 GCA_029006015.1 bacterium | reverse complement strand
CGATCAGCTTTTCGATACCCTGATGGGCGAGCGTGTCGAGCCGCGGCGCGAGTTTATCACCCAGAACGCCCGATTGGTGACCGATCTGGATATCTGATGGCACACGGCCCCCGGGCCAAGGAGGGATTTTCATGCAAGGCGAGAATACCGCCCGCATTCAACCGATCAACCTGGAGGAGGAGCTTCAGCGCTCCTTTATCGCCTATTCGATGGCGGTTATCATCAACCGTGCGCTGCCCGATGTGCGCGACGGCTTAAAGCCGGTTCACCGCCGCATCCTGTACGCCATGTCGGAATTGGGCCTGTCCCCCGATAAGCCCTTCCGTAAATGTGCGCGTATCTGCGGCGACGTGCTGGGTAAATATCACCCCCATGGCGATACCGCCGTTTACGACGCGCTGGTGCGCATGGCGCAGGATTTTTCCATCCGCTATCCCCTGGCGGAGGGCCAGGGCAACTTTGGTTCCGTCGATGGGGACGGGGCGGCCGCCATGCGTTATACGGAGGCGCGCCTCAGCCGCCCAGCCATGGAGCTGCTGGCGGATATCGATAAAAACACCGTTGATTTCGGGCCCAACTTCGACGGCACGGAAAAGCAGCCCCTGGTGCTGCCCTGCCGCTTCCCCAACCTGCTGGTCAATGGCTCCGGCGGCATCGCCGTGGGCATGGCTACCAACATTCCGCCCCACAACATGGGCGAGGTTATCGACGCCACGCTGGCCCTGATCGAGGACCCGGAGGCTACCATCGACACCCTGATGCAGTACATTCCGGCGCCCGATTTCCCCACCGGTGCCCTGATCCTGGGCCAGATGGGCGCACGCCACGCCTACCGCACCGGCCGCGGACGTATCATCATGCGCGCGCGGGCGGAAATCGAGCCGATGGAGGATGGCAGGCGCAGCCGCATCGTGGTGACCGAAATTCCCTATCAGGTCAACAAAGCGCGCCTGATCGAAAAAATCGCCGAGCTGGTTCACTCCAAAAAGGTGGAAGGCATTTCCGATATCCGCGATGAATCGGACCGCCAGGGCATGCGCATTGTCGTCGAACTCAAGCGCGATGCCAACCCCCAGGTGGTGCTGAATACGCTGTATAAGCATACCCAGATGCAGGAAACCTTTGGGGTTATCATGCTGGCGCTTGTCGATGGCGAGCCGCACATTTTAAACCTTAAGGAAATGCTGATGCATTACCTGAACCACCAGCGCGATGTCGTCACCCGCCGCACCCGCTTTGACCTGGAAAAGGCGGAGGCCGAGGCCCACATCCAGCAAGGCTTGCTGATTGCGCTGGATTATATCGACGAGATTATCAAACTCATCCGCGCCAGCCAGAATGCCCAGGAAGCGCGCGAGGGGTTGATGGAGCGCTTTGGGCTTTCCGAAAAACAGGCGCAGGCCATATTGGATATGCAGCTGCGGCGCCTGACCGGCCTGGAGCGCATCCGCGTGCAGGAGCGTTATGACGCCCTGATGAAGGATATCGCCTATTACAACAGCCTGCTTTCCGATGACAAGCTTTTGATGGGCGTTGTGCGCGACGAGCTGACCACCATCCGCGCCAAATATGCCGATGCGCGGCGCAGCGAAATCGTGCCCATGCCCGACGAAATCGACATGGCCGATCTTATCGATGAAGAGGATGTCGCCATCACGCTGACGCACTTTGGCTACCTCAAGCGCCTGCCGGAGGAAACCTACCGCGCCCAAAAGCGCGGCGGCAAGGGCATTGCCGCCCTGTCCACGCGGGAAGAGGATTTTGTAACCAACCTGTTTGTCTGCTCCACCCACCAGGATATCTTCTTCTTTACCAACCGGGGCCGTGCTTTCAGCCTGAAGGGCTACGAAATCCCGGAAGCCGGGCGCCAGGCGCGCGGAACCGCGGCTGTCAACCTGTTGCAGCTGGAAGGGGACGAAAAAATCACCGCGGCATTCCCGCTGCCCAAGGATGTGAGCGATGCCTACCTGGTCATGGCCACGCGCGATGGCGTTATCAAAAAGACGCCGCTTAGCGCCTTTGAAAACATGCGCCGCACCGGCCTTATCGCGCTGGGGCTGCGCGAAGGGGACGAGCTGGTGCGCGTACAGCTGACCACCGGCGAGAACGAGCTGTTGATCGCCACGCGCAGCGGCATGTCCATCCGCTTTAGCGAAAGCGATATCCGCCCCATGGGCCGCACCGCCGCGGGCGTGCGCTCCATCGATCTGGCCCAGGGCGATGCCGTACTCGATTGCGAGGTTGTGCGCCCCGCGGCCCAGGTTCTGGTCCTCAGCGAGCGCGGCTTTGGCAAGCGCACGCCCATGGAGGATTACCGCCTGCAAAGCCGCGGCGGCAAAGGCATCCTGACGCTGCAGGTCACCGATAAAACCGGCCCGCTGGCCGGCCTTAAGGTGGTGGATGGTAGCGAAGATATCATGATCATCACCAACGAGGGTACCATCATCCGCACGCCGGTGGAGGATGTGCGCCAATCCGGCCGCAACACCCAGGGCGTTACCATGATGCGCCTGAGCGACACCGCGCGCGTGGTGCGCATCGCGCTGGTGCCCCACGCTGCAGAGGAAGAAGAAAGCCAGGACAGCCAATCCTAACCCCGGCTGAAGGGCCATGCGGTTATACGGCCGCGGCCTAAAAAACAAGCCAGGCGCTTGCGCTTTGCTGACACCAAGCTACGGGAAGCCGCGCTGCACAGCAAATATTGTTTGTTTCAGCGTTTCCCCGCTTCCCCCAGCCCCAGGCACATGGTATTTTGCCGCAATGCCACCCACATGTTGTGGGTGGCATTGCGTTATCTATTGGGGCACAGGGCGCATCGCTTAAGGCCGCCTGGCCATACCCAAAATATCACAATTATGTTCTGCGCATACCGGCGCTTTAGCGGATAAAGCCAACCATTTGCAGCCCGCCCACGCCAAGATATTCATTTTGGATGTGGAGCAGGCATTACGGCTGCACTTTGGGGCTTTTATCCCCAAAAAAGCAGGGCCTTCCGCATAGGAAGGCCCTGCTTTTGCATGTTTTGTCCGCCGGTTTTGGGCTCTGCCCGGCTGCCGGGCAGGCACCAGGATTACTCTTCCTCGTCCGCGTCCACGCCGCTGTTGTAGGCGCTGTCCAGGGCATCGAGCAAATCCTCATCCTCGATGGGGATAAAGGTTTCCTCTTCCCCTTCGGTGACCACGCGCATGTAATAAATTTCCACTTCGCAATCGCCGCAGCCACAGCCGCATTCGCAGCCTTCCTCGCCATCATGGCCGCATTCGTCATCGCAGATGTGGTCCGCCAACACGGCGTATTCATCGCCATTGTAAAAGAAATAATCCAGCACGGTCAGTTCAAATTCTTCGCCATCCTCATCGGCGAACACCACGGTGCCATAGCCTTGTTCCTCGTCCATATCAAAGGCCTCCTTTCACGGGATTCTGGGCCTATTGTACCCAAGTTGCCCGCAAAAAACAATCCCGCCCACCAATTTTCGCCAATCACCGTTTGCGCCATGGCACGTTTTTTCAAATACAATGCCACGTCCGCCGCACAGCGCAGCCCGGGCGGCATGCCTTCAGCAAGCGCCACCGCCCGCCGATCAGGCATAGCGCCCGGCCGGCTGGGTTTATGATTTAAAAACGGGGGCTGGCGCCCTGCTTGAACCCCATGATAAGCATGCAGCGCCCCAACGGCTGCCCCTGCCGCTAAAAAGCGCCTGATAGACCCTTTCGCCAAAGCCCTGTAAGGTCTGCCGGGCTGTATTTTCAGCCGGGAAGGGCGATAAAAAGCTGCCGGCCATACCGGCCCGGGCGGGCCGGCACAGCCGGCAATTAAAAGATAATGCTTTTCCAGGCGGGTTAATCGCGGCGGCGGTTGGTCAGGATGAGCAGACGAACCAGCTGCAAAAGCGCGCTGGCCGCAGCGGCCACATAGGTCATCGCGGCGGCGGACAGCACGGATTTAACCATTCTGCCCTCCTCCTGGGTGACAACGCCGTAATCCGACAGCTGGGCCATCGCCCGGCGGGAAGCGTTAAATTCCACCGGCAGGGTAACCAGATAATACAAAACCACCGCGCCATAGGCGATGATGCCGATTTTAACCAGCAACGGGGAGGTAAACAGCAGGCCGATTAAAATCAGCGGGAAGGACGCCATGGAACCAAACTGCGCCACCCGCGCAAACACGCGGTGCAGCCGGATAGGCAGGTAATCCTGCGCATCCTGCAGGGCGTGCCCGGCCTCGTGCGCGGCGATGCCAAGCGCGGCCACGGAGGTGGAGCCATATACCCCCTGGGACAGGGCCAGCTGCTTGCTGGCGGGGTTATAATGGTCCGTCATGGTGCCGGCCACCTGCGTGATGTTGACATCATACGCCCCGCCGCCATCCAAAATCATGCGGGCAGCCTGCTCGGCGGTAACCCCGCGCGAGGATGCCACGCGGGAATACTTGCGGTATGCCCCGCTAACGCGCGCCTGCGCCCAAATGGACAAAACCAGCGCGGGCAGCAAAATCATCCATGTCCAATCCGTATAATAGTAAAGATAAGGCAACTGCACCGCCCCTTTTTTATATTAATCAGCCTGCCCGGCATGGGCCGGGCCATCCGCCGCGCCTTCATCCCCCTGTACGGGTGCCTCTTCCCCGGCTTCCTCCCCGCCGGCATCGACCGCGCCCTTGGGCACGATAATATAATCCTGGTTGGGCAAAAAGCCATGCTTTTGCTGGAACCATGCAACAAACCGCTTGCGGCCCAGCACAAAAAAGGCCATCATAATAAGATAGGTTGCCATCCCTACAATGATGCCGGACCACAGGGCGTTGCCAAAGATGGGCGTCAGCCACATGTAAGGCTGGTAGGTAATGGCCAGCGGGGAATAGTTAAAATACTTCACCCCGTAGTAAAAAGCGATGGGCAAAAGCGAAAACGCAATGGAGATCAGCCGCTGCACCCATTCCTGCCACATAACAAAGCGGCCGGTGCGCGTTTCGTGCATGCCGCGCTTATATTCCAACCAGCACAACACCACCATAAACAGCACCCAGCAAATGCAGGAAATAATGCCATCGATGGTCAGCGGCCGCAGGATATTTTGCAGCATCTCAAAAAAGGGCATAAACACCGGGGAACCGAACAGCAAAAAGATCAGCGACACGATGATATTAAACTCCAGGTACAAAAAGCCATCGCGCACCACATGTTTCCAAAAGGTTTTAGCGTCCATCCTGCGCCCCCTTTCTAGGCTGCCTTACAACATCAGCCTTGGATCAGACGGGCCAGCACATCGGCTGCACCCTCCAGCTCGCTATCCTGCAAGCGCTCAATATGCCCTTCATCGGCCAGGGCGGCGATATCCGGGCGGATAGGCTGGCGCCCCAACGCCGGGATACCCAGCGCCTCGGACGTTTCCTCCAGGCGGCTGGGGCCGAATACGGGGATCAGCTTATGGCAATCCGGGCAGACAAGCCCGCTCATGTTCTCGATCAGGCCAAGCAGCTCCACATCCATCATGCGCGCCATGGTAACCGATTTGGCCACCACCATTTCTACCAGCGATTGCGGCGTGGTTACCACCACTACGCCCGTCAGCGGCAGCGATTGCATGACCGTCAGCGGCATATCACCGGTGCCCGGCGGCAGGTCGATCAGCAGCACATCCAGCTCGCCCCAGTTCACATCGTTCCACAGCTGCTTGATAACGCCCGACAGCACCGGCCCGCGCCACACCACGGGGGCGGTGGGATCCTCCAGAAGCAGATTAACGCTCATCACCCCGATGCCACTTGCCGTTTGGGAGGGCAGAACGCCGGTTTCATCGCCAACAGCGCCCTCGGTCAGCCCGAACATGCGGGGGATGGACGGGCCGGTCAGATCGGCATCCATCAGGCCCACCTTGAGGCCGCGCCGCCTCAGCAGCACCGCCAGCGTGGCGGACACCATGCTTTTGCCGACGCCGCCCTTGCCGCTGGCAATGCCAATGACATGGCGGACATGGGCATGGGGGTTGCCCTTTTCCCGCTCGATGCGGGAAGAACAGTTCTGGCTACAGGTGCTGCAATCATGCGTGCAGCCTTCCATGGATTGATCGGCCATGATAATCGCTCCTTTTCCTTTATCCTTAAAATCACACCGCGGGAAGCCGGATCAAACCGGCGTCCACACGCCGCCGTTGGCATTGCTTTTTACGCACGCCTCCACAAACCGCACGCCGTTCACCCCGGCGGTAACATCGGGGAAATCCATATCCTCCGCCGCCAGGGTCTGCCCTTCCCGGATCGCTTGAATGGCATCCATAAACGCCCGGTAATGGTTTGCAAAGGCCTGCACCAGCCCCTCCGGATGGCCGGTGGGCAGGGTGTTGAGCATGGCTGCCCGCCCGGTAATATAGCCCGCGGCGCGCTGCAGAGTTTGGGTAGGCTGGCCTTTTTTGCATACCGTCAGCACGTTGGGGTTTTCCTGCTGCCATTCCAGGGAACCCTGCATGCCGAAGATGCGCAGCACCAATCCGTTATAATGCCCCGCGCACACCTGCGAGCAGGCATAAACCCCATGCGCCCCGCCTTCAAATTCCACCAAAATATTGGCGTTTAGATCCAGCGGCCGGCCAAAGGTATCCATGGCCGCGGCCACGCGGGTAAGCTTTAAGCCGGTAACATAAGCCACCGTGCTTTCGATGTGCGTACCGATATCGGCCACGCAGTTGGAAGGACCGGATTTTTTGGGATCGCTGCGCCAGGTGCCCAGCTGCCGGACAGCCTGCTCGCCCTGGCCCACCTCATCGATCATCCATTCCTGCAGATATTCGGCATTGACGTTGATGATCCTGCCGATGGCGCCCTGGCGAATATAATCCCTGGCGTATTTAAGCATATTATATCCCGGATACCCGTAATTGACGCCAAAGACCAAGCCCTTCTCGCGCGCCATATCCTCCAGCTGCAAGGCTTCCTCCAGGGTAAAGCACAAGGGCTTTTCGCAAAAGATATGGATGCCCTGTTCCATAAAGCAGCGCGCAACCTCGGCATGCAGAAAATTGGGCACCGCGATGACAACAAAATCAATGCCATCCTCCCGCGCGCCTTCGGCCTGCGCCATCTGCCGGTAATCGGTATAGATGCGGTTTTGTTCTACGCCAAGCCGCTGGCCGGATTGGATATTTATCTTTTGATCGATGCTAAAGCAGCCGGCCGCCAAGACTGCGCGCTCGCACACCGCGATGGCATGGCGATGCGCCCTGCCGATAAAGCCATCATTCCCGCCGCCAACCATGCCATAGCGCAGCATTTTCTGCATAACATCATCCTCCCTTTACCTGCTATTATGCACGTTTTTTTCCTATTTGCCAAGACAAAACCGTTCAAAGATACGGTCGATGCAATCTTCCGTCGCATCGGCGCCGCCAATTTGCGCCAACTGGGCATGGCTTTGCGCCAGATCGGCGCACCAGATATCCGCCGGCATGCCCATGTAGGCAGCCTCAATGGCCTGCGAAAGCGCCTCCAGGGCGGCCCTGACAGCCTGTTCATGCCGGGCACGGGTCAGAATCGCCCCCTCGCCCTGGGGCAGCGCCAGCGCCCGGATAGCGTCCTCCAGCGCCTTCATGCCATCGCCGGAAAGGGCGGATGCCACCACGCTGTCCACCCCCAGCCGGCTTTCCCAGCCCTGGGGCAGCACGCGCGGCAAATCGCTTTTATTCAAAACCGCCAGTACCCGGCAGCCCCGCTCCCGGGCGCTTTGAATTTCCGGCCACAGCGCCATGGCCTCTCCCCCGTCCGCCGTGCTGTCGATCACCCACAGGGCGATATCCGCCCCCTCCAGCGCGCTGCGGGTGCGCGCCATGCCCATTTCCTCGATGGCATCCCCGCCCTGTCCGCGCAGCCCGGCGGTATCGGTCAGGCGGATGGGAACACCGCCGATCAGGAGTACCTCCTCCAGCGTATCGCGGGTGGTGCCGGGCACATCGGTAACGATGGCGCGCGGAAAGCCCAGCAGGGCATTCATCAGCGCGGATTTACCTGCGTTTGGCAGGCCGACCAGCACGCACCTGGCCCCCTCGCGCAACAGCTTGCCGCTGCGCGCCCCCGCAAGCGCCTGCTCCAGCTCACCCTTTAGCTGTTCCAGCGCCGCCAAAAGGCGCGGGGTATCCAGGGGGATATCCTCCTCCGGAAAATCCATGGCCGCCTCGATCTCGGCCCGGCAATCGGTAAGGGTATCCATCCAGGCGGCAACGCGCCGGCTCAGCCCGCCCTGCAGCTGCTCCAGCGCTGCACGCGCGCTGGCCTGGCCGGAGGCGGAGATCAGGTCCATCACCGCTTCGGCCTGCGCCAGATCGATCCGCCCGTTTATAAAGGCCCGCCGCGTAAACTCCCCGGGCCCGGCCATGGCAGCCCCCGCCTCAAGGCATGCCCCCAGCACGCCATCGGCCACCACCGTGGAACCATGGCAATGGATTTCCGCCACATCCTCCGCCGTATAGCTGTGCGGGCCGGGCATCATCACGGCCATTGCCTCGTCCAACACCGTGCCATCGGGGCCCAGCACCCTGCCCAACACCAGCTGGCGCGGCGCAAGGGGGCGGCCCGATTTGGTTTTAAACACCCGCCCCAGCACATCAAAGGCCTGCGGCCCGCTGATGCGCACGATGGCGATGCCCCCCACGCCCGGCGGCGTGGCAATAGCGGCGATGGTGGACATGGCATTTCCCTCCCCCGGGTTTCCAGGCATATGGCGGCTTTACAGCCTCCGATTAAAACAAACGGATATCATCAAACGGTTTGGCAAGGCACCCCAACGGCCGCTCAGGCCCAAGATGCCTTCCCATGCCCGGCAAATGGCAGCCCCCCTGCCCTTGCCGGCTGCACAACGGCCCCACAATGGCGCAGGGCGGCACAGGGCTTACGCCCCGGCCGCCCCGGAATCCATAACCTATATTTGGCAGCCATTACCGCGGCATGACGATGACGCGGCGATAGGGCTCCTCCCCTTCGGATTTGGTGATAACGCCGGGATAATCCTGCAGCGCGGTATGCACGATGCGCCGCTCCGCCGGGTTCATGGGATCCATCGGCACGCGGTACCCCGTGCGCGAAGCACGATCCGCCGCTTTTTTGGCCATGCGCTCCAGCATATCCTGCCGCTTGGCACGGTAATTTTCCGCATCCAGCCAGACGCGCACACCGCTGACCGAACGGCCCACCACCTGCGCCGTTAAATATTGCAGGGCATCCAGCGTTTCCCCACGGTGGCCGATGATGCGGCCCATCTGGGGCCCGGCAATCTCGATATACAGCCCGCCATCCTTGGGCTTGGTGGCAAAGGTGGCGTTGATGCCCATGGCACGGGTAACTTCGCCAAGGAAAGCCGTCGCCTTTTCTTCGGCCAGCGCCATATCCTCCTGCGAGGCGGGCTGGGGCGTTTCCTTGACAGCAGCCTTGGCAGCCGCCTCTGCCGGTGCCGGGGCGCTTACGTTTGCCTTGGGCGCCGGTTTATCGGCTTTGGCGGGCGCCGCCTTGGGGGCAGGTTTTTTGTCCTCCACAGGCGCTGCGGCCGGGGCGGCCTGCGGCCCTTTCAGGCTAACGCGCACGCGCGCCAGCCGGCTGCCGATGCCAAACAGGCCGGAACGGGGTTCCTCAAGCACCTCAATGGTGGTTTCGTCCGAAGGCACGCCCAGCTGGTTAAGCGCGCTTTCAATGGCTTCATCTACGGTACGTCCAGTGGTTTCTACCTGGTTATCCATGGTTTTCCCCCTCAATTCACGCCCTGGCTTTTGCCTTTTTCGGGGCGGATGTTGTGCCCTTGCGTTTGAAGTACAGATCAAGGATATATTGCATCAGGATGGCAAACAAGCTGCTGGCGATCCAGTAAACCGTAAACATGGAAGTATAGGAAGCGCAGATATACACCGAGAAAAGCGGGAAGAAATACATCATGCCCTTCATCATGCCTTCCTGCTGGCCATCCGCCGTGGCCGGCTGATTTTTGCGCGACAGCCAGCTTTGCAAAAACTGCAGCCCACCGGCCAGCAACGGCAGAATGAACAAGCCGTTGGTCTTAACCGCAAGGGCGCTGCCCGCAGCAACGGTGGTCAGATAGGTTTCGCGCACCGCATCATAGCCGGTGGCAAAAGAAGAAGCATGCATGCCCAGCTGCCCGCCGATCAGGCCGGGGTTAGCCAGCACGCCAGCCATATCGGCAATGGCCGGGGCAACCGCCTTGGATAAATCAACAAAAACGCCCGGCACCCCCACCGTCAGGCGCGCCAGAGAAGCCGCCGAGGGGAAGGGCTGATTAAAAGCGCCAAACAGGGTATCGGCCGCAAATATATTTTGCACCCACAGGAAGTGGGATTTATCAAAAACCGCGGTAATGGCATCCATATTGCCCTGCTCCATCGCAGCAACCAGCGGGTGGGTAAACGCTTCCAGGGAATAAGCCCGCATCGCCGAAAAGATAATAAGCAGCAGCGGCAGCGGAATAAGTGCGGGCAGGCAGCCACCAAGGGGCGAGTAATGTTCCTTTTTGTATAACTCCTGCGTGCGGCGCGCGCGCATCTGGGGATCGTTTGCATATTTTTTATTGATGGCCTCCAGCTTGGGCTGGATTTCCGCCATCCGACGGGTGTTTAAACGGCCCTTAACATCCAAAGGCGCCAGCACCAGGCGCAGCAAAAAGGCGAAAACCAACATGGCCAGGCCGTAGTTATAGGTAAAGGAATAGGCCCAGTCCAATATGGCTGCAACAATTGCGTTCACAGCGCAACCTCCTTATGTACGCGGCGGCACAGGATCGTATCCGCCTTCATGAAACGGGTGGCACTTGGATATGCGCTTAAGGCCCAGCCACAGCCCTCGCAATGCGCCAAAGCGCTCGATAGCCTGGCGGGTATATTCGCTGCACGTGGGATAAAAACGGCAATGCGGGCCGATCAGCGGGGAAATCGCCCGCTGATAAAAAACAATCAGCCCCATCAGCACACACCGCATATCATCCCTCCACCGCCTGGGTTTTCATCACGCCGCTTTTTTTCATCAGCATGCCCAGGGTGCGCCCCAGCGAGGCAAAATCCTCCCCCACGGCGGCTTCCCTGGCAACGATGACAATGCGCCAGCCGGGCGCCACCTGCCCCATTAACGGCCGGGCATTTTCCTTTAAAAGGCGCTTGACCCGGTTGCGCTTGACGCTGCCGCCCACCTTTTTCCCCACCGCAAAGCCGATGCGCACACCGCTGCGCGCACGCACGCAGATCAGCACCATGGTGCGGGAAGGGTAGGATTTTCCCCGGCGGTATACCCACTGGAACTCGCGATTTTTGCGAAGACGGTAACGTTTCTGCATTCGCAGCGGCCTCCGATAAGGGAATGGATACAAGAAAAAGGCGCAACGGGAAGGAAGGGCGGTTTACAGGAAACCCCGGCACATCCCGTGCGCCCTCGCGCACTTGCTATGCACAAAGCCCACCCCCGTCCGCCCTTTTCGCGGCGGCGGTACCTTAGGCGGACAGCACCTTGCGGCCGCGGTTGCGGCGGCGGGCCAACACGTTGCGGCCATTCTTGGTGCGCATACGCTGACGGAAACCATGGACCTTTTGACGTTGACGTTTTTTGGGTTGATAGGTGCGAAGCATGGCAGACACTCCTTCTATTAGCAGGCGCCTGGCGCCGGATTAGCTTATCGCCAAGCGATAAAATGACTTACGTATTATATCTGCGAACGTCTGCTTTGTCAAGCATTCCCCCCGCACGCCTTTAGGGGCCGCGGCACGCAGGGGCAGGGGCCTCTGCCGCTATTTTCTCTTGCCCGATAGCAGGCATGATCCAGCCCTCTTCCGTCCGGCAGGCTTTTTATATCGGTGCATGATGCCCCCCTTTTTTCCTTCCGGCATTTTATCCATTGGATGCCGCCATCCAGCCGGCTGCGGTTTACATCTTTTGACACTCTGCGGTACAATACCCTTATCAGCGCTTGGTTTGATGACGGATATCCCTTGCAGCCTTTACGGTGCGCTGCGCCGGAGGGCCTGCCGAAACCAGCGCCCTCAGAACAGGAGGCTTTAGCATGATTATCGATGCCCATGTACATCCATTCTATATCCCCCGCGAAAACTTCGGCCCCGGGCGCTATGGCGGGCCCGAAACGCCGCAGGCGTTCCAGGCCGGCCTGGCCCGTGCGGGCATCGATCGATTTGCCGGCTCCGTCATCACCTCGGTGGACGGCAAGGATTTTGAGCCCATCAGGCAGCTCAACCGCCATGCGCTTGCCCTGAAGCAAACCTTTGGTGCAGCCTATATTCCCGGCATCCATATCCACCCGGCATTTGTCGATGAATCCATGGCGGAAATCGATTGGGCGCGGGAAAACGGCATCCGGCTGATCGGCGAATTGGTATGCTATATGATGGGGTACGATCATTACGCCACCCCCGCGTGCCTGGAAATTTTACGCTATGCCCGGGACAAGGGCATGGTGCTGTCCATCCACCCCTCGGAGGACGAGGATGATATGGAAGCGCTGTTTGCCGCCCTGCCCGGCCTGCCCATTATCGCCGCGCACCCGGGGGAAAAGCGGGAATACATGCATCACCTGGACCGCATGGCCCGGTATGAAAACACCTATTTGGATATCTCCGGCACCGGGCTTTTCCGCAACCTGATGCTGCGCTATGGCATCGACCGTTTGGGCGCCGGGCGGTTTTTGCTGGGAACGGATTACCCCATCTGCAACCCGGCCATGCAGGTGGCGGGCGCCCGGTACGAGGGACTGACCCCCGAGGAGGAGCAGGCCGTATTCAGCGGCAATTTCCTATCCCTTTTTCCGGAAGCAGGGCTGTAATCCCCTTGCATATTTTTAGCAATTGGCGGATAATAAGGGCAGGTAGGATATACTAACTGGTATCCTGAAATACCTAGGAAAGGAAGTTGTTTTATGGAGCTTAAAGGCAGCAAAACCGAGGCCAACCTCAAGGCCGCATTCGCTGGGGAATCCCAGGCCCGCAACAAGTACACCTATTATGCCAGCGCCGCGCGCAAAGAAGGTTTCCAGCAAATTGCCGATTTCTTTGAAGAAACCGCCGGCAACGAAAAGGAACACGCCAAGATCTGGTTCAAGCTGTTTATGGATGGCATGCCCAATACGGAAGCCAACCTGCTGGATGCCGCCCAGGGCGAAAACGATGAATGGACGGATATGTATCCTTCCTTTGCCAAGGTTGCCCGCGAAGAAGGTTTTGAGCGCATCGCTTACCTGTTCGACGCTGTAGGCGCCATCGAAAAACGCCATGAGGAGCGCTACCGCAAGCTGCTTGAAAACGTGCAAAAGGCCGAGGTATTCTCCAAGGCGGAAGTTAAAATTTGGCAGTGCGGCAACTGCGGCCATGTGCATATCGGCACCAGCGCCCCGCAGGTCTGCCCGGTGTGCGCGCATCCCCAGGCCTACTTCTTTGTCGAGAACGACAATTATTAACCCCCCGCCCCCATAAAACCCCTGGTGCGCAGGGCAGAAAACGCCCCCGGCGGATGGCAAGCATCCGCCGGGGGTTTTTTTATGTTCCACAGGCGATCAGATTCACTTTATAATCGGCCCTCCGGCGCAGGTATAACCGGCGTTCGGAGTTCCGGTGTGGAGCAACGGTGCTTTTATTCTGGCATTGAAGTGATGTTCCGACTGATGTTTTTGTTGTTCTGTTTTTGTGTGAATCAGTTGGCCAAACGGTGCGGGGGCCTATTCCATTACAGTTTTCTTCAATTAAACCGGGCCGCCCCTATCGGATGACATCCGACGGGGCGGCGCTGATTATACATGATAAAATTCCTTATACCACTGGGCAAACGCCCTCAGGCCTTTGCGCAGCGGCGTATTCGGGCGAAAACCAAAATCTTGCTCCAGAGGGGAAGTATCCGCATAGGTAACCGGCACATCGCCAGGCTGCATGGGGACCAACTTCTTGTGGGATTCAAAATCATAGTCCGCAGGCAGCACGTCCGCTGCAATCAGTTCCTGCTGCAGGATATCCACGAAATCCAGCAAGCTTTCGGGGCTGGAGTTGCCGATATTGTATACCCGATAAGGGGGGACAGGCAGCCCATCCTCGCCGGTCGCCTTTTCGGGCGCATGTTGCATAACCAGCTTGATACCCTCCACAACATCGTCCACATATGTAAAATCCCGCTTGCAATTGCCAAAGTTGAAGATCTGGATGTCCTCCCCCTTCAGCAATTTATTCGTAAAATTAAAATAGGCCATATCCGGGCGCCCCGCAGGGCCGTAAACCGTAAAGAAGCGCAGGCCCGTCGAAGGAATATTGTACAATTTAGCGTATGCGTGGGCCAAAAGCTCGTTGGACTTCTTGGTAGCTGCGTACAGGGAGACCGGGTTATCCACCTTGTCATCCGTGGAATACGGCACTTTTTTATTGGAACCATATACGCTGGAGGAGGAGGCATACACCAGATGCTCCACCGGGTGGTTCCGGCAAGCTTCCAGAATATGATAAAAACCGATCAGGTTTGCCTCGATATATACATCGGGATTGGTAATAGAATAGCGGACGCCGGCCTGGGCTGCCAGATTAACTACCACATCGAACTTAAAAGCGGTAAAGCACTCCTCCAAAAGGGCCTTATCCGCAATGTTTCCCTGAATAAAAGTCCACTTGGAACCGGGGGTTGCCTGGGACAGCTTCCCGATTTCCGCGAGGCGCCAATGCTTAATGGATACATCGTAATAATCACTGATGATGTCCAGGCCTACGATATGCACATTTTCAACCGAGCGCAGCAGCTCCATCACCAAATTTGCGCCAATAAATCCGGCGGCGCCGGTAACCAGGATGCTCTTCCCGCGCAGATCCACATTGGGTGTCAGCATACGATGATCCCCTTATACCCCGTCTTGATCTTGTTATAGCTTTCCAGATTGCCCACATCAAAACGCTTGCCGGGCATCTCCATGGCATGGATCACCGTCTGCTGGCACAGCCAGGCAATGTAGCTTCCCGGGGCATCCGTGCCACAGCCCGATTCGATCCCCTTTGCTATCAGTTTTGCATCCAGATGGGTGTAATAGTAAAAAGGCGGGCAGCACCAGTGGGACTTGGGCTCGGCGGGCTTTTCCTCCATGGAAAGAACCCGGTCATATTGATCGATTTCTACAACGCCACTTTTGACCAGCGTTTTTTCTTCCGGCTCATAATAGCGCATGATACAGGAGGTATTTTTCCCCCTGGCATACCTAATAAACTGGGTCAGGCTGAAATCCAGCACATTGTCACCGGCGATAACCAGCATATCATCATCCAGCCCCAACTTATCGATGGCGAACTGGATATCCTTGACCGCCCCCAAACGGGTTTCATTGGAACTGGTGCCATCATCCACCACCGTAATTTTCATGGGCTTGGACGCCGCCCACTCAAAAAAATGATGGGCAAATTTGTGGTTGGAGATGACGATATACTCATCCACCAGCCCGGCCGTATCAATATCATCTACCAGCCAATCCAGGATGGTTTTGCCGCCCACCTCCAGCAGAGGCTTGGGGAAATTTTCCGTTAAGGGGTACAGCCGGGTGGCATAACCCGCTGCCAAAATCAAGCATTTCATAGTTTCACTCCGTCCGCGCTGTGGCAGAAATGCACGCTGTATTTATCGGCCAGGCCGGGGAACACCTTGAGGTACTCCCGGGTTACCCGCTGCGCAATACTTTCTTTATAGGCAGGATCGATAAGCGCCATGCAGCAGCCCTTGAAGCCCGCACCGGAGAACCGGCCGCCATATATGCCATCGGTGGTTTGCATAATTTCATAGAGCGCCTTCAGCTCATCAGAGCCGGTCTCATAATTGTAGATGCTGGACCAGCCGCTTTCGAAGCACAGGCGTCCGAAGGTATCCAGATCCCCCCGGCGCCACGCCTCTGCCCCCAGTTCCACCCGCTCAAATTCGGTATAAAAGTGGGTTGCCCGCTTGCGCCAGTTTTCAGGGAGGCGGTCCTTATACTGTTCAAAAATTTCCCGAGGCACGCTGCGAAGCCTGGTCTCCTCAAATCTGCCGTACTCCATGCCACTGTATGCCATCAAAGCATAGGCGGCGGATTTCAATTCATCCACGCGCATATTGAACTTGGAGCCGGCCAAATTCCGCTCCACGCCGGAGAAGAAGATGGCAATTTCGTAGGGCTTCATGGCGGGGTTGGTGGGGATCAATTCAAAGGAATCATCCTTTGTATCCAGATACAGCAGGTGATCTTTCTTGCTAAAAACCTCGCAGGAATGGTCCAGCTTGCCCACACTGACACCAACATAATCATTTTCTGCAGCCAAAGCCAAATCGATTATTTCGCGCTCTGTCAGGGTGATTTGATTGACCTTGCATATTGCGTTTAGGAACGCAATGGTCACAGCCGCAGAGGAAGACAGGCCGCCAATCGGCATGGTGCCTTCAATGACACCGCAAATCCCCACATGCAGCGGATGTTTCTTGGTCAGGGCATAAGTAGCCCCCCTAAGGTAATCCGCCCAATCCCCAACGGGCTTCTCCTCCACCTGGCGGATATGCCACTGTGCCCGTTTGGGGAATTGAAGCGACAACAACTCGACAACCCCGTTTTGTTTGGGGCCATACGCAAAGTGTATGCCTTTATCGATAGCCAGGCCCGTTACTTTCCCGAATTGATGATCCGAATGAGCCCCTAGCGGGCATACCCGGTATGGGCAGAACACTACCCCCTCCGGATCTCTATGATAATGCTGGCTAAAAGAATCACTTGAATTCATGTTGTCCTCCTGTTTGCTGAGCTCCAGGCCAAGATGCACTCCATTTTGATTTGCGGCATCCGCGCCAAAATACACGTTTGGCTGAACATTCCGCCCGTTTTGCTAAATTGCTCCCTGTAGCTGGCATTTGTGTTTTAGCCGGGGCAAAAGAAATTATCCATTGGGTTCAGATAAAAGGGCACCATAACAGCCCCAAACTGCAAGTAAAATCACCAGCTTATTTGAAAGGAGCGGCTGTAGCATGGAATATCCCAGTAATAAAAGGAATCCAATACAATACAGCTTTTGATCGATGCTTTTATTTTTGCGGAACAATAGGGAATACAGCGGAAAGCAACTCAACAACAAATAGATGACAGCGCCAACCACGCCATGGCACAAAACAGCATCCAAGATAAAATTATGTGTTGATTGATATCCCCATCCCCACATATACAATGCGTCCCGCCCGGTTCCAAGCGGCCAGTATTTTTGCAATACATTCCGGGTTCGGGCCCAAAGCCTTGGTCTTGTCAGGCTTTGGACAACACCGTTTGCCGATGGGGCCTCATGATCCGGGTCGGACAATTCGCAATTCGTCCATTCCTCTCCCCCTGCCGGATCATCAGAAGGCTCCGACGGCTCCGGCAAAATATCCAACGGGTCATCAGGAATGTGATCCGATGCCGGCAGACGGATTTCCACATGAAATACACGGGATAGAACCGCATTAGGATAGTAGATGGTTCTCTGAACACTATGCCGAACATAGGGATTCCAATAGCAGCATATGCCGACTACCAAAATAACACACGCAAAGAGGCTGCCAGCCAGGGCCATTACTTTGCCTTTCCAGCAAAAACCATACATTACAAAATATATAAGGATTAATTCAAACAAATAGCAGAGAAATCCATAGCGGGAACCAGACAAAACAAGCATAACGCTTGTGATGAAAATATTGCCTATCAATAGGATGGTGCGCACAGAGCGATTGGAAGCTTTTCTGCAAAATTGCAGGATCAATGGCGTACAGAAAACGATGAGGCCAATGTATACATTGATATTTCCCAAAAAGTGGATCATCTGCGAAGTGCGAACTTCACCGTGATAATAAATCATTAGCATGAGAGCGTATACATTCATGCTGCTGACAAACAAGGTGCTGCCCTTAAGCATGGAGGATTTGGTTAGAATGTGTAATTCAAACAAATAATAAAACGTAACTGCAAGCGCAATCGATAATGTCATTGAAACGGAAATCGTCAGCCTGTTCCAAACGACAAAACGGAGCACCAGCAGCACAACACAGGCCAAGGCAAAAACCGCGCTTAGCCCAAAAATAGCTTTCCCCTGCTTAGATAACCGGCAAAAGCCACGCTTAAAAATAAGCCGGTATAGAATAATCCATACAAAGACGGCCAACAGCGCAATGGTCGCCACGTTAATGGAGGCCTTGTTGGATACAGAGATGGGATTAGGGATTGAAAACGTAATTTGTGTACACCATAACAACAATGCAATGAAAATGGCCTGTACGTTTTCTTTGCGCAGCGCTAGCTTAAGCCTTCTCATTTGGCACCTTCCTCCAAAAACTCCCATATACGCTTCATCTGGCAAAGATTGTTTTTGTTCTGCAAGACATACGAATAGGCTTGTTGGGCCAGAAGCTGTCGCTCCTCAGCCGGCGTGTCCAAAACTGCCGCCATGGTACTTGCCATTGCATCAACCGTCTCCGCTCCAAAGGTATAGCAATAGCGGAAATACGCATCCGGGATTCCGGGCAGCCTCGTAATCAGACAGGGGGTACCGCTCAGCATATACTCAAATGTTTTGGATGGGAATGAATACCTGGTAAACAATTCCTCCGAAGGCCGGGGATTGACAAGCAATTCAGCTTCCCGTTCAGCTTGCATAATAATGCTGTTTTCCGCTGTGCCGCGGTACTCAATCATCTTATTGCTTTCCGCAATTTTCTGCAACTGCGGAACATAATCTCCGTTTCCATAAATCACCAGCTTATAGGGGGGGCGATTCATTTTGATAAATGCCTTAACCAGCTTATCAATTCCGTAACGCTGATTCAGGCTGCCGGCATAAAGAATTTCTTTTTTCTTTTCTGCCAGAGCATATGGGGCACATTGGTCTACCATGCCTTCCGCAACCATATAGGGCTTGCGCCAATGGTTGATTTGTTCGTTCATATATTCCGAAACAAAAATATATGCGTCCAGCGCATTGGTTGCCTTGGCTGACGCGGACACATACAGTTTGCGCTTCATGCGGGCAGCAAGATTGCTGGTATCGACCAAGCGAAAGGAATCCACCTCGCTTACATAACTGGCCAATTTGATCTTGCAAATGGAACGAAGGAGCAAAAGCGGAATGGTTTGAAGGGGATTTGTCCCATACAATAACACCACTTTTTGTTCTTTAGGATATTTTTTTGCCCACGAATAGACACTTTTCATGAACGTAAAAAAGGTGGTGATTTGCTTTAGAACCGGCAAGTTAACAAACCCCAGATAGCGAACCGGAATATGCTCTATTTCGCCGTGCTCTTTCCGAATAACGCTGCAAGGATACTTGGGAAACCGCTGAACCGGCAAGATGGACAGTATTTCGATATCCGCCCGATTGGGAAGCTGGGCCAAACCACGAATCATCAGCCGCTCCAGCTTTTGCTGGGCAAAAGGCACCACTTGGGCACTATTCAGTATCCGCTGGAACCTTTTGTCATCTGAAGCGATCCCGCAAAACAGAAGTTTCATTATCGCTCTCCCAAGTCATATAATTTCTGATAGAAAGCCGTTCTTCTTGCGGATAGCGTATCGTATAGGTATTCCTTCGCGGTCTCAATGTTGTTCTTGCTCATCTGCTCCATCAAGGGCTTATTGCCAAGCAGGCTGACTATCTTTTCGGCCAGTGCTTTATCGTCGCTCTGCTCAACCAGATATTCCGGTTCGACCAGCTCTGTCACGCCGTCTATCGGTGTAGAAACACATGGAAGCCCAACGGCCATAGCCTCAATAATGGAGCGCGGCAGGCCCTCCGCCTTGGTCGGCAGCACAAATAAATCAGAGGATATCAATTCCTCCCGGATCTGATTTGCGCCTGCCAGCATGCCTGTAAAGGCGATCCTATCCTCTACCCCGCATTCTTTCGCAATGGCATAATATTTCTCTTTAATCTCGCTGTCCCCAATAAAGCGGACGCGCACATCCCAACCGGCTTTGACAATACGGCCCAACGCGCGGATCAAAACATCCTGGCCTTTAACCATAGATGCGGATTTATTGGCAGTGTGAGAAATAACAAACGATTTCTGCTCCTGCGTATAATGCTTGGGCTCACCCAAAAACTCCGGATACAGGTCAATCGATGAATAATAGCTTTCAAAATGCTCCGCGCTCTCGCCGTGAAGGCGTGCATACGAGGGGAATTTCTCTTGTAAAACATGATGGGTTACATACGAGGCCCCATTTGCGCTTAACGCCATTTTTTTAAGCAGCCTTACAAACAACATGCGCACGGCACCGGAATAGGCCTGGTTGGGATCTACGACAACCTCTATGGCGTAAGGCTTTTTAATCCGCCTATACGCCCCATAGACAAAATAAGCAATAACCGATGGAACCCGAAATATAGCGCATTCGCAATCGGCAACCGCCTGCTTGGCCGCCCGCAGGATTTCGCGCAGGTGCAATAAATACTCTTTTGTTCCCCTGGCAAACGGCATTGGAAATACCTGAATGCGCGCATCATCGACCCGGAGGTATTTATCCTTATCAATTTGCTCCACATCCTGCACCCGGCAAACAACGCGCACCTGATCGAAAACAGTGCAGTACCGCATAAAGAAATCTCTTCCCGTTATTCCCCTGCACCAGAACTGATTGTCCGGAGTGCGGAACATATGAGAATCAGCGATGACTAAAACACGCATAATGTCACACCTTTCAGGGTTTACACCATATTGTTATCTCTTTTTTTTGCGCGGGCGCCGAGCATGCCTTTAATTGTACGGAAATGGCACATGATGTACAACATGCATGCAGCTGCATATCCAACAGCAAAAACAAGAGACCGGCCGGATGATGCAAGCACAATAAAGCATATCATCATCAGCACATCCGTCAAGCTATTTTTAAGGAAACCTTTCAGTTGCCCTAAATTGCGCAGCAAATACCGCTCCAGCAACAGGCACCAGATGTTGTATACGGTCGTTGATACTGCCGCAACCGCAAAAATGGATTCCGTAAAATAATACACCGTCCAGGTAGCGCCAATAATAGCGACAACCCCTATAATATTCGCGATAAAATAGGGTCGCTCCAGCCGCAGCGCTTTATAATAGGAAAGCAGCAGTAATTGCAAACGGCCCAGCGGTACACAAATTGCAAGAAGCACATGCAGATATTCTAAAACCGCCTGATATTCCTGCAAATACCAATTAATCAGCCATTTTGCCGGCAAATACAGGAACATCGCAACGAAGATCAATGCCCCACACGCAAACGAAAGCTCGGGATAATGCTTTGCCAGTTCCTTATTCCCCAGCTTTTTCAACAGTGGGAAGATGACCAGCCCTGCTGCGCTGGTAAAGGTTATGACAATATGAAGCAGGGACATCCCAAACGAATATTCCCCATATGCCTTGACCGAGGCGGAAATCTGAACTACAAATTTTCCTGCGACCGGCATGATTCCCGCTGCAATAGCAGCCAGGGTAATATTCATTCCGGCCGAGGATTTTTCCCGCAATTCCGCTATCCCCTCAGACAGCGGTCCCCGCTTTCCGAAAAACAGCTTGCGTCCAACGATCAGGCAGACCACAGCATATAAGACCCTGGCGACCGTATCCCCCAAGATGACCAAACGGAAATCTATGATCATCAGCAGCATTAAAATGATATACACCGTAACGGTCAGCAGCCGCACAAGTAAATTCAGGCCGTTATATAGGCTGGTTCGATTGACGGCCGATGCGGTAGATACCACCGTTGCCGGGATGCACGACAATGGAATATTCAATGCCAACATTTGGTAAATAAACCGTGAAGAGGGATCGGGCATACGGCCTGCAAGCAAAAACAGGATCGTCGTCATGAGCAGGATAAATAGCCCAACCAGTCCAGTCCCTCCACGGATGCGTGAAAACGGCAATTGGTTATATTCACGCCCTCCATAGTACAGCGCCATTCCATCCGAGAAGCCAATTCCAAATAGATTCAGATACGCAAGGTAAAACGTATAAATCTGCCAGTAACCATACATTTCCGGCCCCATTCGCTCCGGCATAATCAGCCCCGTCACGAAGGAAAGGGCTAGTATAATGCCTTGTACACCGATGGTTGCCAGCATCTTTTTTATGCCGCTTTGCACCATGCTTTCGTGTTTCTGTTCCCCCACCATAGTCCTCCAAAGTATAAGACCTGCGTCTTTGAATCTATTTTTTTCGCCATACCATCTTATCCACCACGCCGGTGTAGGATTGGATGATCTTGACCACCTTGGTGGACGCCAATTCCTCCGTATAATCCGGCACAGGGGTTCCGATATCGCCGTTTTGGTTCATGGAAACCGCTGTATCCACCGCCTGCAGCAGGCTCTTTTCGTCGATGCCCGCCAGAATGAAACAGGCCTTGTCCAGGGCCTCCGGCCGCTCGGTACTGGTGCGAATGCACACCGCCGGGAAGGGGCGGCCGATGGAGGTGAAGAAGCTGGATTCCTCCGGCAAAGTTCCGCTATCGGATACCACGGCGAAAGCGTTCATCTGCAAATGGTTATAATCATGGAAGCCCAAAGGCTCATGCTGAATAACCCGCTTATCCAGCTGGAAGCCGGAAGCTGCCAGCCGCTTTTTGGAGCGGGGATGGCAGGAATACAAAATGGGCATATCATACCTTTGGGCCATCCGATTGATGGCGGTAAACAGGGACAGGAAG
>JAQXFY010000151.1 GCA_029006015.1 bacterium | reverse complement strand
GCGCCCCTCCGGCATAACGGCGTTATCCCGGCTGACGGAACAGGGCATTTTGCGCTCCAGCAGCGTATACTGGCCATCTGCATCCTTTTTATATACCAGCGCAGCCTGTATCCCCCGGCTGACAACAACAGTATAGGGCTGCTCCCCTGTCAGCTCGACAGGCTTGGGCCAGCGTGTATCGATGCCTGGGGTTTCCGGCGGAGGCGTACCGTCCGGCGTAGAGGATGGCGAAACAAGGGGCGCATCATGTTTTAGGCTGCGCGTAAGGTGTGCAGCCAGCCGGGTACCGCCATAGCCCAGGCCAAAGGCCACGATGGCGCTTATTCCTACAAATAAAACCGCGCGGAGTTTCCGCTTCACTTCCAGTCCCCCTTAGGCGGTAATTGGCTATGCAATGATACAATAAATTATAAGGCTGCTTGGCAAAGCTGTCAATTAAAGCGGGGGATGCATAACCCGCCCCGGCGCGTGCATAGTGTAGCCTGCAAGCAAAAGAATAAGGAGGCGGCGCCCATGACACCCCTGCGCGAACTGGAACCCGGTGATAAGCACCCTACCCCGATCATCGGCCGTACCCACACCATCATGGTGGAAAACCGGGAACACATCATTGTTACCGGGGTACAGGATGTGGAAAGCTTTAACGAAGCGGAAGTTACCCTGGTAACCGAAGGCGGCGTGCTGACTTTGATCGGCCAGGGCATGCACATCGTCAAACTAAGCCTGGAGGAAGGCCAGCTGGTGCTCGACGGCTTGATGGAGGCCATGGAATATGCACAGCAGCGCCAGGAAGGGCGCCGCGGATTATTCTCGCGCATGATGCGCTGATGGTGGCGCCATGCTTTGGGCGGTCCGCGGCCAAATTTTCCTTTTACTGGGCGCCATCTATGCCGGGCTTGGCGTAGGCTTTTTGTATACCCTCTGCCGGCTGCTGCGCTCCCCGCGCGGAACGCTGGGGGCCGATCTTGCCTTTGCGCTGTCTTGCTGCGTATGGCTGTTTGCCTGGTTTTACATGCTGGTCAGCCTGAACTTGCGCCTGTACCACCTGCTGGGCGTAACCGCCGGCTTTTTTCTGTGGCGTTGGGGGCCGGAGGAGCTGCTGCTAAGCGTTTTCCCTTCCCTTGCCAGAAAACTGAAAGAACGGTATAATAGAAAAAAGTAAAGGGTGGAATGGTTCCATCCTGCGGGAGGGAGCGCGGCGATGGGCAAGCGGGTTCGGTTGAAAAACGCAAAAAAACGTATTTTTGCCATCGTTGCGTGCATCGCGCTGGTATGGTGCGCCTTCATTTTGGTGCAGCAGGAAAAACAGCTTCAAGCCCTCGGGGCCGAGCATGATGCGCTTTCCCAAACCCAGGCGGAATTAAAATATCAAAATCAGCTGCTCAGTTTGCAGGTGAAAGATGATGTTACCGATGATATCATTCGCCGGCTGGTGCGCCAAAAGCTGGGCTGGGTGCTGGAAGGCGATATCGTCTTTACCACGCCCACGCCGGGCGAAGGCAGCTGAGGTTATCTGTTGCCTATAAAAAGCCGGGCGGCCGGCTTATGGTTTGATGGATCAAACATGGATGCAGGGGGCTTACCAAAGCCCCCTGTTTTGATATCCGCCCGCGGCGCACCCGGCCATCCTTGGGATATTTTATTGCAAAAAGCAGTTTACCATGGCCGATATCAGGCCTGCCGGTGCCAAGCGCCAGCCTGAACATCCTTTTGCCTGCGCTGCCCGCATAGCCCCATTGGTGTCCCAAGGGGGCTTTCCCCCTTCCCCTGTACTGGGTATGGATGTGCGCATATCAGGGCTGGCACACCCACATTTTGCCCATGCCGCGCCTTAAAAAAGCTTGCGCGCGCAGCCCTGCGGGGTTACACTTGTTTTAGGGGCAGGTTGCCGCTGGATGCGCGGCCGGTCCCGGCGCCGTTTACCGCCGCAGCATCCAAGGCCAAAACGCGCCTGCCATTTGGGGCATGGGGATTGCTTTTGGGCAGCAAGAAAGGGGTTTTCCCATGATACAAGCGGTTATCGATATTGGCACCGCCGCCGTGCGCCTGTATGTGGCGCAGGTGGAAGGCAAGCATATATCGCGCATCGAAAAGGGCATGACCATCACCCGCCTGGGTGAAGGCGCGCAGGGTGGCGTGCTTCAGCCCCTGCCCATGCGCCGCACGCTTGATGAAATAGCCCGCTGCCTGCGCCGGGCGGACAGCCTGGGCGCCCGGCGCCTGAACGCCTTTGCCACCGCCGCCGTGCGCGATGCCGCAAACGGCCCGGCCTTTGTGGAAGCCGCGCGCCAGCTGGGCGTGGAGGTGCGCGTGTTGTCCGGCGAGGAGGAGGCGCATATTTCCTTTGCCGGGGCAACGATGGGCGTGGACGGCCCCGCCGGCGTCATCGATGTGGGCGGGGGCAGCACGGAAACCGTATGCGGCTGCGATGGAAAGCTCCATTGGGCCAAAAGCATGCCCATGGGCGCGGTGCGTGCGCTAAGCCGCTGGCCGATGGAAGCGCCCGCCTCCGACGCACAATGGCAGGCGCTGCGCAGCGGGCTGCACGATTTTTTTGCCCCTTTGCGCCAGGCTGTTCCCCAGGGCATCGCCCAATGGCGCGCGGTATCGGGCACGGCCTATACCGTAGTGGCATTGGAAAAGCGCCTGGAACAATATGATTTTAACGCCGTGCACAATCAGCCCATTTCCCGCGATACGGTGCTGGCCTGGGCCGACCGTTTGCGCCGGATGGACCTTGCCCAGCGCCGGGCGCTTGCCGGCATGCACCCGGACCGCGCGGATATCATCCCCGCCGGCATGCTGTGCCTGGCCGAGGCGCTGGAGGCCGCGGGCGCCCCGGGCTTTACCTTTTCCGATACCGATAATTGCGAAGGCTATCTGGCCGTATACGGCCAATAGCGTCTGCCGGAACACCCATATAACAAGCGGCTGGCCATTGGCCAGCCGCTTTTATGTTTTTCCCTTTGGTACGCAAAACCGATAAGCAAGTGCCCAGGCAGCAGGCGCCTGCCTGTCCTGCCCGGGCCGGCTGCCGCTCCATGGCGGCGCCCCGGTGCATGATACGGGGCCCTTCCGCCCTTGCGCACGGCCTTGGATCTTAGCGCTGTAAGCCGCACCGCACCGTTTATGCCCGCGGCCGCAAAATCTCCTGCCCACCCATAAAGGGCACCAGCACCTTGGGCACGATAACGCTGCCATCGCGCTGCTGGTATTGCTCCAAAATGGCGGGGAACACCCGGCTTGTCGCCAGGCCGGAGGCATTGAGCGTGTGCATAAAGATAGGCTTTTCCCCGGCGCGGCGCACGCGCATGTTGCCCCGGCGCGCCTGATAATCCCGCGCGTTGGAGGCGCTGGATACTTCCTTATATACCTGCATGCTGGGGATCCAGATTTCGATATCGTATGTGCGCGCCATGGAATGCGAGCAATCGCCCGCCGCCAGCTGGGACAGGCGGTAGTGCAGCCCCAGTTCCTGCACCAGCATCTGCGCCCGGCCGACCATTTCCTCGAAGGCGCGGTCGCTATCCTCCGGCAGGGTATACTGCACCATTTCCACCTTGTTAAACTGATGTCCGCGGATCATGCCGCGCTCCTCCGCCCGGTAGGAACCGGCTTCCAGCCGGTAGCACGGCGTATAAGCCACATACTTCAGCGGCAGCTGCCCCGCATCCAGGATTTCATCCCGGTGCAGGTTGACCAGCGCGGTTTCCGCCGTGGGCAGCATAAAGCTTTGATCGGGCGCGCCCGTTCCGTTTAACCAGTATACCTCGTCATCAAATTTGGGGAACTGGCCGGCGGTATAGCCCGCCTGATACGTCAACTGATGGGGGGGCAGGATAAACTGCCAGCCATCCTGCACATGGCGGGAAATAAAATAATTCACAAGCGCCCATTCCAGCCGGGCGCCATCGCCGGTATACAGCCAGTATCCGCTGCCCGCCAGCTTGGCGCCGCGCGGATAATCGATCAACCCCAGCCGGGTAGCCAGATCCACATGGTTTTGCGGTTCAAAATCAAAAACCGGCTTTTGCCCCCAAACCGATATCACACGGTTATTCTCCTTGCCGCCGGAGGGAATATCGCTATCCGGGATGTTGGGCAGCGCCTCCAAAAAGGCGCGGATCTGCCCCTCTATCTGCTGGAGCTTATCATCATTTGCCTTGATGGCATCCCCCAATTCCCGCATCTGGGCAAAAATGGGCTGCACATCCTGCCCCTGCTTTTTCATCTGGGGAATTTGGGCGGAAATGCGGTTGCGCTCCGCCTTCATGGCCTCCGTATCGGCAATCAGGCTGCGGCGCTGGCCGTCCAGCCCCAAAACCTCGGTAAAATCCACCTCAAACCCGCGCTTGGCCATCGCCTGGGCCACCTGCTGCGGATCGGCCTTAATCAGGTTAAAATCCAGCATAAAAACCCCTCCTTTAAAATGCAAAAGGGCGCCCCATTCTCTTTCATGAGACGGGGCGCCCCGCGGTACCACTCACATTGCCGGCAACCGGCCACTTAATTGCGCGATAAGGGGCGCCCCCCGGTTGCCTTAACCGAGCGGAAAATGCCGCCTTCCGCCCGCTTGCACCAACCGCGGGCTCTCTTATGGGAAAAGCAGGCATATTTTCTCTGCAACGCATGTAAGTATAGCATATTCCCCCTGCGCGAACAACCCTTAATTGACCCTATCCCGGCAAGGGTTTATAATAATATTACCCATTTTTCGGGAGGTTATTATGAAAGCCGCAACAGCTTCATCGCCTATTCGGATGGCGCCGGCCATCCAGAAGTGTACACCCAAGGCACGCCGCCGGTTCTGGATTGGCTGCATTTGCATAGCCCTGGTAATTGTGCTGGGATTGATGGCCTCCTGGCTTTTCTGGTTTTGTAAAAAAGGAGCTACCTGGAATGGCGGCGGCGCCATCCCTCAAGCGCTTAACCAGGCGGCCCAGGGGCTGGACAGCTATGACATGAAGCTGGTGCTGGATGCCGATAACATGTCCCTGACCGGCACACTAAACGCCCACTTTACCTCGCACGATGCCTATGGCCTGAATGAAATTGTTTTCCACCTATATCCCAATGCCTTTTCGGATGAGGATACCCTACCGTTGGAGGCGGGGGATATCTCGCTTTGCTATCCCCTTGGCTTTAATGAAAGCAGCATCCGCATACAAAACCCCACCATCAACGGGCAGGGCGTATCCTATGCGGTGGGCAGCACCAACAACACGGTTTTGCGCCTGATGCTGGACACCCCGCTTAAGGATGGGCAATCCTGCGATATTGCCATGGATTTTACCGTTAAACTGCCGCTTAGCTGTGGGCGCTTTGGTTACGGGCCGACTTCCGTCAACCTGTGCAACTTCTATCCCCAGCTGGCCTTTTATGATGGCAAACAGTGGCGCACTGATGCCTATACCGCCATCGGCGATCCTTTTTATTCCGCCTGCGCCAACTATACGGTGGAACTGACCGCGCCGGAGGATTATAAAATCGCCTCCAGCGGTATCTGTACGCTGCTGGATACCAAGGATGGTGCTTCTACCTGGCGCTTTGATGCGCCCGCCATGCGTGATTTTGCGCTGTGTATGAGCAAAAGCTATCAGGTATCCTCCCGCCAGGTAGGGGATACCACCGTATTTTCCTTCTGGCATACCCAAGCTTCGGGCGAGGCGGCTCTGAACGCTGCGTCGGAAGCCATCCGGCAATTTTCCGAGCGTTTAGGGAATTATCCTTACCCCACTTTCTGCGTGGCCCAATCCAACCTGTATTTTTCCGGCATGGAATATCCGGGCCTGGTGCTTATCGATGGTTCCTATTACACATCGCTTACGCGGGAATCCCTGGAATATGTTGTCATGCACGAGACCGCGCACCAGTGGTTTTATTCCCTGGTGGGCAATGATCAAATTAAGGAAGCCTGGCTGGACGAGGGCTTTGCCGAGTACATGACGCTGACGGGAATGAGCCATTGGAAGGGCAAGCTGGCCGGCAACGCACTGTGGTCCACCCAGGCCGAGCAGCTTTTAAGCTATGCCCAGCGCAATTTTTCGGGGGATATGGACGCCGTTTATAACCGAATGGATTTTCCCATCAGCGATTATCCCTCCACCCTGGTGTACAACGCGCTGGTCTATGCCAAGGGCGCCCTGATGCTGCGCGATCTGGCCGACGAGCTGACGCCCGCCAGGCTGGATGCCATCCTCAAAGCCTATGTGCAGGAAAACGCCTTTGGCGTTGCCCATAAAGAAGATTTTCTGGACACCCTCAATCGCCTTTCCGAGAGTGATTATACCCAATGGCTGCAACTAAAATTAAATCCCTCCCGCTATGTTCCTGTCACGGATGATGAGGATGGCGAATAGATATAAGGTATAGGGTTTGTCCGCCCGGTTTGCGTTGCGGCGGGTACCGGGCCATGGTATAATAGAAAATGTTGTCTGCAGGAAGGGGGGAAGAATATGCCGCTGCTGGATTTTAAATGCCGCGCCTGCGGCCACCGGTTTGAGGAATTGGTGTCCCTCAATCATGAGGGGGAGGTTGCTTGCCCCAAATGTGGCAGCCGGGAGCTGGCCCGTGTTTACGAAGGGCCATGTGCTTTTGGTGCTTCCTGCGGGAAAGGCCAAGGGGCCGGGGGCTGCTCGGGCTCCTGTGCGCATTGCAAGGGCTGTTCACATTAAGGCTGGGGGAAGGACATGCAGTACATTCGCATCCGCGGCGGCAAGCCGCTCGAGGGAGAAATTACCATCAGCGGGGGAAAGAATGCCGTTGTTGCCATTATTCCCGCCGCTATTTTGTCGCAAACCCCGGTCATGCTGGAAAACGTCCCCTACATTGAGGATGTTTTTGTGTTGCGCGATATTCTGGTAGCCCTGGGCGCCAAAGCCGAGATGCCCGGCCATGGCCGGTTTTATATCGATTCCACCTGCATGCATAACAGCCGCGTGCCGGATGAATTGGCCGTTCGCATGCGGGCCAGCTATTATTTTTGCAGCGCCCTGCTTGCGCGCTTTGGCGAGGGCATTGTTCCCATGCCGGGTGGCTGTGCCATCGGCACGCGCCCTGTCGATCAAACATTAAAGGGCCTGTCCGCCCTGGGGGCGGAGGTCAGCTCCGATTTCGGCCAGCTTCACGCCAAAGCCTCCCGTCTAAAAGGCGCAGAAATTTTCCTGGATTGCCCCAGCGTTGGCGCTACCATCAACACGCTGATCGCTGCCGTATTGGCGGAAGGCCAAACCACCATCGTCAATGCCGGGCGCGAGCCGCACATTGTCGATGTGGCCAGCTTTCTTAATTCCATGGGCGCGCAGATCAAAGGCGCCGGCACCGATGTCATCCGTGTCTACGGCGTCAAAGCACTGCGCGGCTCCAGCTATACCGTCATTCCCGATCAAATCGAAACCGGCACCATGATGATCGCCGCAGCTGCCACAAAGGGCAATGTGCTGGTAAAGGATGTTATCCCCACCCACATGGAGGCGCTGACCGCCAAGCTGGTGGAGGCGGGCTGCCAGGTAGATGAATATACCGATGCCATTCGGGTGCGCATGCAGGCGCGCCCCAAGCCCGTTCATGTCACCACCCTGCCTTATCCCGGCTTTCCCACCGATCTGCAGCAGCCCATGGCGGCGCTGCTATCGGTTGCTACCGGCACCAGCATCATTACCGAAACCATCTTTGAATCGCGTTTTAAATACCTGGCGGAGCTGCAGCGCATGGGCATGCGCGTTAATATTCTCGATCGCGTTGCGCTGATCGAAGGGGTTCCGCAGCTGATGCCAGGGCGCGTGCTTGTCACCGACCTGCGCGCCGGCGCGGCGCTTGTGCTGGCCGGGCTGATGGCCGAAGGCGAAACCCTGGTGGGCAACACCCATTACATCGACCGCGGCTACGAAAACATGGAACAAAAATTTAACGCCTTGGGTGCGGACATCGCCCGCATATCGGAGGTTTAAGCGATAACCACACTGCATGGGCTATTCCCCAACAACCTCAAATAGCTTTTCCGGCCGGGTTCTGCCCGGCTTTTTATTACGCTTGCCGGAAGGCCCTTTTTTGCTCTAAGCCACCAAACACACTCATGCAAAGCCCTGCATCGCCTTCGCCTTAGCGCCACGGTAAAAGATTGGGCTGTTAAGCAAGGGATAGCTGGCTCCATCCGGCCAATGTGGCCATGCCGCGGCGGATTCCGTATCATTTGCGGTGACCCCTTCTGAAAATCAACCGCGCACGCGCACCCTTGCCCCTCCTGGCCGCAAATCGTCATCGTCATACCCTGCCCTGCTGCCGGGCAATAAACGCCCTCCCGGCGGCTTATGCTGGCGCTCTCCATTTGGAGGGTGTCTACGGCCAACCACAGGGCTGCATGGAATATTTTATTGGCAGCCTATCAATATAAAAGGAACCGCTTTTGTCACGCATGCAAAAGCGGTTTCATGTTTTATATCGGTTGAAAGCATCGTATGGCATCATATCATTTCCCAAAACATTTCAAATAGGAACGACCTTATGGCAGCCGGACAATTTACACAACATGATAAAACCATGGCCATTTTCAGCAGCGCGAGCAAGGCCATCGCCGATTAATCATCTGCACTCCACTTTATGATGACCGTCACGGCAACAAAATATCAGGCGAAAGCCAATCTGCCTGCAATAAAAAGGAACATTAACCGGGGCCCTCTCCCTGATATCAGCATGGCCATCCAGGCCCAAACCTGCCCTGGTTGTTCCAGGCATTTTTATTGTTGCCCTGGCCAGACAGCGCAAAATATGCTGCAAATTGTTCCGGGCACATGATAGATAGAATAAAAAGGCTCATACTTACGTATGAGCCTTTTATAGGAACCGGCGGCGATTTATTTTCCCAGGCCGTCACCAGCCAAGTATCGTCAACGCAGAGGGGCTTAACTGCCGTGTTCGGAATGAGAACGGGTGATCCCCCTCGCCATAGCCACCGGAAAGGATATGCACTTTTTCA
>JAQXFY010000150.1 GCA_029006015.1 bacterium | reverse complement strand
CAGATGGTCCATGATGGAGTTGGGAACCTCCACCCGCACGCCGATATCCACCTCGTTATTGGTCAGCTCGATACCCAGGCGATGGGCCTCGCCCGTCAGCCAGGCGGCGCCGCCCCGGCCGGGCGCTGCAACGATGGCGGGGGCGCAGACCTCCACCTCGCCCTGGCCCTGGCGGGTGATGCGCACACCGCACACCTTGCCATCCTTTACCAGCACTTCCCCGGCGGTGGCGCGCGGCCAGAATTCGATGCCGGGCTGCTGCATCAGGTGGATGTACATGGCCCGAAGCACGCCAAAGGCGTGTTCGGTGCCCATATGGCGCACCGGGCAGGCCACCAGGCGGATGTTATGGCGCGAAGCCTCGTAGGCGATCTCCTCCACCTTTTTATCGTTGAGGCCGTGCACGGTATCGGGTGCGCCAAAGCGGCAGTAAACGCTGTCGGCATAGTGGATCAGGCGGGTAGCCTCCTCATGCCCGATATAATCGGAAAGCTGGCCGCCCACCTCGTCGGACAGCGACAGCTTGCCATCGGAAAACGCACCCGCGCCCGACCAGCCGCACATGATGGCGCAGGGGGTGCAGCCCATGCACTTGCCCGTGGTGCGCATGGGGCAGACGCGCTTATCGATTTCCTGCCCGCTGTCGACGATGAGCACGTGCGTGCCGGGCTTTTTTTCGGATAACTCCAGCGCGGTAAAGATGCCGGCCGGGCCGGCGCCCACGATGACAACATCGAATTGTTTCTGTTCCATGATAGCCTCCCATGCTAGCTTTGCAAGAAAAAACCATCCCCCAGGCCTATTCCGGGGGATGGTTCCCATGCTTATTTCTACCACGCCCAACAGGCGTTTGTCAAGGGGTTAAAACTCCGCCCACCCGGGAACCCGTGGGAAGGGCAGCACATCGCGAATATTGCTTACCCCTGTAATGTACATCAAAAGCCGCTCCAGCCCCAGGCCATAGCCGGCGTGCGGTGCGCTGCCAAAGCGCCGCAGATCCAGATACCAGCTGTAATCCTCCACCTGCATGCCCAGCTCGCGGATGCGCGCCTCCAGCATGTCCAGCCGCTCCTCGCGCTGGCTGCCGCCGATGATCTCGCCCACGCCGGGCACCAGCAGATCCATGGCGGCCACGGTTTTGCCATCATCATTCAGGCGCATGTAGAAAGCCTTGATTTCCTTGGGGTAATCGGTAACAAAGACCGGGCGGCCAAAGGTTTCCTCGGACAAATAGCGCTCGTGCTCGGTCTGCAAATCGCAGCCCCAATAGACGGGGTACTGGAAGGTGTGACCGCTTTTTTGCAGGATATCGATGGCCTGGGTATAGGTGACGTGCGCAAACTCGCTGTTTTCAACCAGATCCAGCCGCTGCTTGAGGCCGGGCATGACAAACTGCTCAAAAAACGCCATTTCCTCCGGCAGGCGGGTGCGCACGGTATGGAGGACATATTTAATCATATCCTCCGCCAGGCGCATGTCATCCTTTAAATCGGCAAAGGCAATCTCCGGCTCGATCATCCAGAATTCGCTGGCATGGCGCGGGGTGTTGGAGTTTTCCGCGCGGAAGGTGGGCCCAAAGGTGTAGGTCGAGCCAAAGGCCATGGCAAAGCATTCGGCATTGAGCTGGCCGGATACCGTCAGGCTGGCGGGGCGGCCAAAGAAATCCTGGCCGAAATCGACATGGCCATCCTGGCCGCGCGGCGGGGCATCCATATCCAGGGTGGTAACACGGAACATTTCCCCGGCGCCCTCGCAATCGCTGGCGGTAATCAGGGGCGTGTGCACATAAACAAACCCGCGCTCCTGAAAAAAGCAGTGGATGGCGTGGCTGACCACGCTGCGCACCCTAAAAACGGCGGAATACAGGTTGGTGCGCGGCCGAAGATGGGCGATGGTGCGCAAAAATTCCGGCGAATGCCGCTTTTTTTGCAGCGGATAATCGGGGCCGGAGGCACCGACCAGCGTCACTTCCGCCCCCTGCACCTCGCAGGGCTGCTGGGCATCGGGCGTAAGCACCAGCGTGCCGCAAACGGTAATGGCCGCGCCCACGCCGGGCCGGCATACGTTTTCGTAATCCTGGGTATTATCCGGGGAAAGCACCACCTGCAAATTGCGCATGCAGGAACCGTCGTTGAGCGCGATGAAACTGATTCCCTTGCCGTTGCGCACGGTGCGTACCCAACCGGAAACGCACACCGGGCCGCCGGCATGCTGCGCGCTGTCTGCATAAAGCTGCGCGATGGTTAGCCTGGCCATAAAAAAACCTCCCCGTAAATGTGTTTTTTCATTATATCATGCTGCATGAAGCGGGGCAAGTATGTATAATGGTGGAAAAAGGGGTGTGGCAGATGGAAACGGCTGCAAAAACCGGCGGGCGATATATCATCGCCTGCGATCTGGAGGGCGTCGCCTGCGTGGTGGGCACGCCGGGAACTACGCTAAACGACAGCGGGCAGTGGGAATTTGCCCGCCAACAGGCCGTGCGGGAGATCAATGCTGCCGCCGGCGCCCTGTTTGATATGGGGGCGGATGACGTGCTGGTGTGGGACAACCACGGCAGCGGCGTTAATCTACCCTATGAAAAACTGGATGCGCGTGTGCACATTGCCATGGGCGGCGGCTGGCAAGGGCGCTGGCCGGGGGTATCGGGCGATGTGCGCGGGGTGCTTTTGATCGGCTACCATGCGCGCGATAACCATGAAGGCGTTTTAAACCACTCCTACACCTCCGTAGGATACCAATACATCCGTATCCGCCAGGCCGGCGGCCCCTGGCGGGAGGTTGGCGAAATCGGCCTGGATGCCGCCTGCCTGGGGGAGGCCGGCGTGCCGGTCATCCTGGTGGCCAGCGATTCGGGCGGGCTGGAGGATGCCGGGCAATGGATCCCCCAGGCCGAATGCGTCATGACCAAGCAGGCGCTTGCGCGCAACGGGGCCATCAGCCTGCACCCGCAGGCCGCGGCCCTGCGCATTGCCCAGGGTACGCGCCGCGCGGTGGAGCGGCTTAACCGGGGGGAAATCGCCCCGCTGCGGCTGCAGGGGCCGCTGGAAATGGAGATCCGCTATAAACGCCAGGAAGGGGCGGCCGCCGCCCACATCGATTACCAGGGCAGGCCGTGGGACAAAATCGATGCCTATACCCGCCGCGGCAGGCTGGGCAGTGTGGAGGATTATTTTACCCTGGGGTAGCCCGCCAAAGGCAGCCCCATCCGGCTGGGCAGCACCGCTTGATTAATAAGGAAGAGCGCCATCCCAAGGCCGCCCGGCATGGATAAGCGCCACGGGGGCCATCCGCCCTTTCAGCTGCCCCGTTTCCCTTGCCCGCGCGGTGAAAAAAGCTTGAATTGCCGCCCGGCCTCTGGTATGATGCACCTACCCTTTTATGGTGTAAAAGCCCGCCTGCCCATCGG
>JAQXFY010000149.1 GCA_029006015.1 bacterium | reverse complement strand
CTGCGACGGAGCCCCTGGTGGCGACTTTGGCCGGTACGCCTTATGATACCGGGCTGGATCTCAACCTGCTCAGCGAAATTGCGGTGCACTTCCGCAAAGTGGCCCAGCGCCTGACGGAGGATGGTTTCCTGGATCCCAAGGTGCTGCGCGTGGATATCAATGCGCTGTTGTATCAGGTTCCGGGCGGCATGCTGTCCAACCTGATTTCCCAGCTCAAGCAGCAGAATGCTTCGGACAAGCTGCTGGAGGTGCTGGAGGAAGTGCCGCGCGTGCGCGCCGATTTCGGCTATCCGCCGCTGGTCACGCCTACCAGCCAGATCGTCGGCACCCAGGCGGTTTTGAACGTGCTGGCCGGGGAACGCTACAAGATGGTATCCAAGGAATCCAAGGGCCTGATGCGCGGCGAATACGGCCGCCTGCCCGCGGAAACCAACCCCGATGTGCGTAAAAAGATCATTGGGGACGATCCGGTTATTACCCACCGCCCGGCGGACGATATTGCGCCGGAAATGGATAAATACCGCCAGGAGATCGCGGAGTACTACCAGTCGGATGAAGATGTGCTGTCCTACGCGCTCTTCCCGCAGGTGGCGCCCAAGTATTTCCAGTATCGCCAGGCCAAGCAGTTGGGTGTCGATCATGCCATCGGCAATGTCGCCCAGGGCGTGCAGCCGGTATAACGCTGTTTAACATCAAAAAGCAGCCGTTGGTTGGGGTATCTTCCGCAAGGAAGGTACCCCAATTTTGTTGTAAAGGCAGCATGCCGGCGGCATGGGATAGCCACAATAGCCCCCCCTTGGGGGATAGGGCCTGGAAGCGCAGGCGGCGCGGAAAGCAGGGCAAGATAAAAAGTGATATAATGGCAGTGTGCCCTACAGGCTGCCGAGGCATGGCGGCATATGTTTTGATATAAGCGAGGTTTGCTATGATAGAAGCCGCATTTGAATACCCGGTTCAACTGGTGGGTAACGATTTTAGCGAGCTGGGCATGCTCAAGCCCGTCACCTATCAAAACCTGATCCAACAGGTGGCGGAGCGCCATCTCAAGGCGCTTCATCTGGATACGGAGGATATGGCTGCCTGCGGCCTGGCCTGGGTGCTGGTGGGGATGACCATTGAAGTCAGCCGGGCGCCACACGGGATGGAAATGCTCAAGGGGAAAACCTGGCACTCCCAGCAGAACGGGGCCTATTTCCGCCGCGAATTTGATTTTTATGGCGAGGATGGGCAGCGCGTATTTTGCGGCGCCAGCTTTTCGGTGCTGCTGGATTTAAAGCGGCGCACGATTGCACGGCATTATACCCTGCCGCAGGACTTGGGGCCGGGCTATCCCGAATTTGTGCTGGATCATATCCGGCCTGCCTTTCGGGAAATCGAGCAGTACCAGGCTGTCGAAAAACGAAAGGTATACAACAGCTTTATGGATTGCCTGGGCCATGTCAACAATACGCGCTATTGCGAGTTTGCTTTTGACGCCCTGACGCAGCAGGAAAAAGCCAGGCCCATCTCCCGTATAGCCATTAATTTTGTTGGCGAGCTGCGCGCCCAGGAAGAATTTACCGTGTATAAAGGCTATCAGGGCAATACGGTATACATCAAGGGCGTGCGGGAGGCCGATGGCAAAAAATCCTTTGATGTGGCCTTTAGCTGGGCGCAGGAGGATGCCGGTTAAGGGCGCCCCCAGCCCAGGGTGCTGTGCCGGGGCGGAATATGGCGGAAAGGCGCCTGCAGCAAAAGGGAATTGCTTTCAAAAAAGTTTGGCAAAAGCCAATATACCAATCAGGCGGGCCATCATCGGCCCGCCTTGTTTTATGCTGCTATGGTTGGGGCGATATGCTCTCCGTGGCCCAGGCGTTTGCGCTTTTATCCCGCCCCATGGATACAATCAATGCATGAGGCCGGGCCTGGGTTTGATGGAAAAGCCCGATGCCGCCGACAGGGAAAGCTGGCCATCAAGCGGAATGGGTATTATCGGGCGGCGCGGCGCCGGGCTCGGCTGCATCGCGCTTTTCGCGCCGCCGGGCAACGATGGTGGAGCAGCGCTGGATGGTCAGCAGCAGCAGCGAGAACAACGGCACGCCCAGCATCATGCCCCACAGGCCGAAAAAGCCGCCAAATACCGTAATGGCAATAATGACCATAAAGCCGGATAGCTTCAGCCGCTCGCCAAAGAGCGCCGGGGATAGCCACCAGCCATCGAAGCATTGCAGCGCAAGCTGAAAGATGACAACGGGGATGACGCTTTGGGGCTGGGCCAGCAGCGTAATGACGGTGGTCAGAATGCCGGCAATCCAGGCGCCAAAGTAGGGGATCAGGTTTAAAAGGCCGGTAGCTACCGCCAGCAGCGAAGCATAGGGCACTTTCAGGATGATAAAACCAATCATGGCTACCACCATGATAACCACGGATTCCAGCAGCCGGGCGGACAGAAAACGGCCAAAGACGTGGTCGGCCTGCCGCATAAAGCCCATGGCGGTGCCCATGCGTTTGGGCCCAAGCAGATTGCCAAGAAGCCCCTTGCATACTTTGGATAGCTGTTCGCGCTCCAGTAACAGATAAATGGCGGCGATAACGCCCATGATGACCTTGCCCGTGGATACCGCAAAGCCGTAGACGCCGCTGAGCAGCTTGACCACCGCCCCCTGTGCCCATGCCAGGATGGAATCGCCCATGTTGGCAAAATAGCTTTCGATTTGTTCCTTGACGCCGGGCGTTTGAAGCACGGGGTTATCTTCGATAAATTTATTGATCCATTCTTTTAGGGAGGCCAAATAACCGGGCAGCCCATTGGCAAATTCGATAAAGTTTTTAACAAAACGGGGCAGCAGCAGCACGCAAAACAGTGCGATCAGGCCAAAGAGAATGATAAAAACCACCAGCACCGCAAAGCCTGTTTTGCCTTTGCCGTTGAGCCGGGGAAACATCTTTTCCCATAGCTTTTCCAAAAGACGCACCGCAGGAAGCAGGATGTAACCGGTAATCAGCCCCACGGTAATGGGCAGCAGGATGCCGTTTAACGTGCGTAGCCAGGAGGGGATATAAAGCAGCGTCTGCTGAAAGACCCAAAACAGGGATAGGCCTACAAACAGCGCAATGGCATATTGCAGCCAAGCCCTTTTTTTCATGCCGATTGCCCCTTCCATAAAAAATCCCTTTTATTATACCATGTTTTTCGGTTTGCGAATATGCCATTGTCTGGCGTAAAGGGTTATAAAGGGGTATAATAAAACCAAAGTAAACGATGGGAGGCCCCCATGCTAAGGGAAGAGATCATCAGGTTATCACAAAGCCCAAATCCGCCGAAAACGCTGACCCAGTGGATGAAACGGCTTCATTTAAAATCCAAAGATCGAAACCATCTGGCCCAGATGCTGCGCCAGATGCAGCGCGAAGGGGTGTTGGGCCCCAAAAACGGGGAGGCACTTTCCCCTGCACGGGCTAAAACACCGGATGGGGAATGCCGGGGCGTGCTGCGGCTCCACCCCCGCGGTTTTGGCCATGTTGTACGCCAGGAGGGGGAGGATCTGTATATCGCCCCCGAAAACCTGGGCGTAGCTATCAATGGCGATACGGTGGAGGTGCGCCGCCTGGCCCGCGGCAGGAGCGAGGGCGAGGTGGTGCGCGTGCTTGTGCCCGGCAACCGCACGACGGCCGGCCGCGTCCATCTGGAGGATGGCCAGGCCCAGCTTATCCCGGATGATGCAAGCATGTGCTTTGACATTGCGTTAAAGCCCCCCGTTAAAGCCAGGGAGGGACAACAGGTTGTTGCCACCATCCGGCGTGTGCACCGCATGGAGGATGGCACCCGCTGGGCAACGGCGGAGGTTTGCCAGGTGCTTGGCAACCCGGAGGATCCGCACAACCGCATGCTGTCGGTGGCGTATCGGGCGGGGCTGCGCGTGCAGTATGCCGCGGACGCGCTGGAGGAAGCCTCCCATATGGAGGCCCCGCAGGATCAGGCGGCCTGGCAGGGCAGATTGGATCTGACCGGGAAAACCATTTTTACGATCGATGGGGCGGATGCCAAGGATTTGGATGACGCCGTATCCATTGAGCCCATGCCCGATGGCGGGGCGGTGCTGGGCGTGCACATCGCCGATGTTTCCCATTATGTCCGCCTGGGGCGGCCGCTGGATGAGGAGGCGCAGGCGCGCGGCACCAGCGTTTATTTGCCGGGGCTGACGCTGCACATGCTGCCGGAGGCGCTGTCTGCCGGGGCCTGTTCGCTGCAGCCCGGCGTCTGCCGCCTGACGCTTAGCGTACATATTGGTTTTGATGCCCGGGGCAACCGCATCAGCACGCGGGTGGACCGTTCCGTCATCCGTTCCGCTGCGCGCTTGACCTATGATGGGGTAAATGATTTGTTTGCCGGCAAGCCCTTTCCCTGGAGCGGGGAAGTGGCAAGCGCGCTGGAGGCCATGCGCCCGTTGGCTGGTAAGCTGGCCGATATGCGTTCCGCCCGCGGGGCGCTGGATTTTGATCTGCCCGAAACCCATGTGCTGCTTAGCCCCCAGGGCGTAGTGGAGGACATTCGCCCGCGGGAGAGGGGCGAGGCCGAAAAAATGATTGAATCCTTTATGCTGGCCGCCAACGAGGCGGTGGCCGATTGGCTGATTGAGCATGGCAGCCCGGTGTTATACCGCATCCACGAAACGCCTAACCCTGCCAAGCTGGAAACCTTTATGGAAACCGCGCGGCTGCATGGCGTGCATTTTAAAACAAAGGTGCTGCTGCCCAGCCAGATTAAGCCGCTGATGGACAGCCTGCAGGCCATGCCCAGCGCGCGGGTGCTGGAAAAGGCGCTGCTGCGCGCCATGCCGCGCGCCTGTTACAGCGATGTCAACCGGGGGCACTTTGGCCTGGCATCGGAAAATTACTGCCATTTTACTTCGCCTATTCGCCGGTATCCGGATCTTATCATCCACCGCCTGGTCAAGGATGTGCTGGATGGTGGGCCAAGCCAGGCGCAGCTGGCGGCCTGGCAGCGGGAACTGCCCGCCCTGGGCCAGCACACCAGCCTGTGCGAGCGCGTGGCCATGGAGGCCGAACGGGATGCCACCGATATCCGCTGTGCGGAATACATGGAAGGCTTTTTGGGGCAGCGGTTTATCGGTACCGTCAGCGGGATAACGGGCTTTGGCGTGTATGTGGCGCTGGATAATACATGCGAGGGCCTCATCCGCCTGGAGCACCTCAAGGGCCGCCGGTATGAGTTTGATGCCAAGCGCCAGGCGCTGATCGCCCGCAACGGACGCAGTATTGCCATTGGCCAGCCCATGGCTATCGTGGTGGCTGCGGCCGATCCGGTGCTGGGGCGGATTACCTTTATGCAGGCCTGATATGGCAAGGGTATATGCATGCTGCCTGCCCCCTGCAGAAGATATCTGCCTGGAGGCGATATTTCGGGCTGTTCCTGCGGCCCGGTGGCAAAAAGCGCGCGCCTTTGCCCAGGCTGAAAGGCGCCTGGAAAGCCTGGCGGCCTATGCGCTTGTTGCCTTTGCGCTGGAAAAAGAGATGGGGCTGCCTGCATGGCCGGCGCTGGAGGGAAGCGGAAAGCCCCGCGTGGCGGGCTGGCCGGGCGGGGCCAACCTTAGCCATACGCGGGGCCTGGTGGCCTGTGCGGTAGGGCAAGGGCAAGTTGGCGTGGATTGCGAGCGTGTACGGGAAACGCTGGATGGCGCATTGGCCAGGCGCCTGACATCCCCGGCGGAATACAGCGCCCTTTTTGAAAGCCCTCCCACGCCCCATGGGGTAACGGAAATGTTTACCCTAAAGGAAAGCATCGCCAAGCTGGATGGGGGCGGCATTAGGCGGCTGATGCAGGGCGTGCCCCTGCTTAGGCGGCCCGATGGGCAATGGCAATGCGGCCTGGAAGGCATAAAGGTGGCAACCCAAAGCCGCGGGGGGGCCGTTGTTTCCGCCGCAGCCTATGAAACAATCGACACGCCCTTTACCTGGATAAGCTGGTGCGAGCTGGAGCGGTGGCTAAACCTGCAGCGTGTTTAACACGCCCCTGAGCGTATCGGCGGAGGCGCGCAGGCGCTGCTCCTCCTGCGGGTTTAACGGAAGCTGCCATGTGCAGGTGACCCCTGCTTTTCCGATAATGGCGGGGTAACCCAGGCAGACATCCCGGATGCCGTGTTGGCCCTCCATCAGGTGGGAAACCGGCAAAATGGCGCCTTCATCGCGCAAAATGGCTTCGACAATGCGGCAAACGGCCAACGCTACGGCATAATAGGTGGCGCCCTTGCTGGCGATGATCCGATCGGCGCTGGAGCGGGTATGCTCGAACAGGGGCTGCAGCTCATCCTGCCCAAGGGGCTGGCAGCATGGGCCGCTGACCTGGCTAAGCGGCAAACCGGCTACATCGGCCGCGCTCCAGACGGCCAGCTCGCTGTCGCCGTGCTCGCCAATGATCCAGGCATCGACGCTTCTGGGCGAAATACTCAGGCGCGTGCCCAATAAAAAGCGAAGGCGCGATGTATCCAGCAGGGTGCCGGAGCCGATGACGCGCCCGGCCGGGAAGCCGGTATGGCGCAGGGCGATGTGCGTCAGCACATCAACGGGGTTGGTTACGATTAAAAGCAGGCATTCGCGGTTATAGGCCAGCAGCTCGTCCAGCACGCTTTTTAAAATATCGGCATTTTTCTGGGCAAGGTCCAGCCGGGTTTCGCCCAGCCTTTGGTTGGCGCCCGCGGCGTAGATGATAAGCCCGCAGCCGGCGGCATCCGCATAGCTGCCCTCGTGAATGTGGCTGGTGGGCGCAAACAGCATGCCGTGGTTTAAATCCAGCGCCTCGCCATAGGCTTTTTCCCGGTTGATATCGATCAGTACAATTTCGGACATCATGCCCGATAGCATCAGGGTGTAGGCGGTGGTGGCGCCGACATTTCCGCAGCCGATGATGGCGCATTTTTGTGGATCGATCATGCCAGGATAGCCTCCTTTAATCAAAAATTTTGGAACGGTTGCTGGTTTTGCCGCCAAGGTAAGCCGACAGGTTGCCCTTTTCGTCCAGCGTGGCCAGCAGCACATCCTTTAGGCGAATGGATTGGCGGGCCAGCTCCTGGTGCAGCCAATCCTGGTTGCGGCCCATCAGCTTCAGGTTTTGCTGCATGATTTTGCCATCGATGATGATGTTGCCTACCAGCGTGGAAGGCGCCGGGCAAAGCTGTAGGTCCGCCGGGGTGACGGGCTTCATGTCCGCCCGGGGCAGGAAACTAAATTTGCCGTTTGTTTCCAAAATGGCATAGGCGATATCGGACAGGTTAAAAAAACCGGCGCAGCGCGCTTCCCGCAGCAGGTCGTTGACATCGGTGCGGGAGGAGGCCAGCGCTTTTTCGATCAGCTGCCCATCCTCGATAAGCACCATTGGCGTGCCCGTCAGCAGCCTGCGGGCCAGGATGCTTTTATCCGTCCACAGGGAAGCCAGGTAGCTGGACAGGGAAAAAAGCGCCATCCCCAGTACGGTGGTCCACAGGGGAATTTCATCATCCAGCGCGGCTACCGCGGCCAGCGAGCCGATGGTAATGCCGCAAATGTAATCAAAGAAGGTTAATTGGGCAATCTGGCGGACGCCGACTAATTTTGCCAGAATAAAAAGCGCAACAACGGAAACCATGGTGCGGATGACGATTGTACCGAAAATTTTCCAGAATTCAGCCATAGGATGCCCCTTTCCATGCCCTGTACGGCCAATGCGTTTTTGGTTAGTATGGGGTAAAAACGCTTGGAGTATGTGCTTTGGAAGGCTGCGATGCCGGGGAAAAGCAATGGCATCAAAACGGCCGGATGAAGGCACCAAAGCGCTGAAAAATTTTGCCAAAATGCAAATGCCTGCCCTGTTTGCCGGTTATGCGGCCAATAAACCGGGGGAAAAGCGCCGGCCTGGCTTATCCGCAAAAAGGGCAGAAGGGGTGCGCCCGGCCCCCTGCAAGGGGGATTGTTGACATGCGGCGGGATGGGGCTATAATGAAAAAAGCCAATACCCGCTTAAGGGGGAATTATATGGAACCGATGCAATTGGATGACGCATTGTTTGCCCAGCTGACGCGCTATGCCAACCTGTCGGACAACCCGCAGGATAATACCCACCGCGCCGAGCTGCTGGGCCTTGGCGGGCGGAACATCCAGGTGGCGCCGGGTGCGATCATCCGCGTGCGCCATCCGGACAGGCTGGGGCATAACCTGTTTATCGGGCTGTACAGCTACCTCAACGGGGAAATTACCATTGGGGACAATACGCTGATCGGGCCGCACTGCTGCCTGGCGGCCGGCCATCATAAATTTGATCCCGCCACGGGCTGGTTTAGCGCGCGGACGGAACCGGATGGCGATGACAGCATCGTCATCGGCGAGGGAAGCTGGCTGGCCAATGGGGTTACCATTACGGCGGGCGTTAAGCTGGGCCGGGCCAATCTGGTGTGCGCAGGGGCGGTTGTTACCAAAGATATGCCGGATTATGCCATCATCGCCGGCGTGCCCGCCCGGGTAGTCGGACGTATCGATGCGAAAACCGGCGAATACCACTGGCATACCAACGGTTGATATAAAAGGGGGAAGGCCGATGCGCCCCATGCCGCAGGAGCGTACCGCAACGGGACAGATTTTTCCCTCGCCCCGCCCGGGCGAGGTGATGTTTGAAACGCCGCCGGCTTTTTGCTGGCGCAAGGTGCCGGGGGCGCCGGTTTATACGCTGGTAGTGGCCGATGCCGATGGGCACGAGATTTTTCGTGGGGAAACGGCGCGCAATTTTTTGGTGCCCGATGCGGTGTTGGAGCCCGGATGTTATCGCTGGAACCTGTATGCCGGCGATATGGAACGCGGCTGGCAGGATTTTTCCATCGCGGCATCTGCGGTGCGCCTGCCCCGGCCGACGGCTGCGGCCTTGTTTGATGCCGTGCCTGCCTGCCGGCCCCGCCATCTGTTTTTTGCAAGCGATATCCCCGGGATCATCCGGGAAAAATCCCAACAGCTGGAAACCCTTCGCCGCAACATCGATCTGGCGCTGGAGGAGGGCCTGCCCGTGCCGCCGCGCTTTCATTTGGATGAGGCGGCGCTTCCTTACCGTGAATATTTTGGCCGGCACCGCGATTTTTGCGACCGTAACCTGGTGGCCTGCGCGCTGGGGCATGCGCTGCTGGGGGATGAGCGGGCCACGCGGCATGGCGTTTCGCTGCTGATGACGCTGTGCGATTGGAACCCGGAGGGCCCCTGTTCGCTGGAGGATGCGTGGGGGGATGAGATCGGCCTCAGCCACGCGCGCTGCCTGCCTGCGGTGTACGATTTGTTGTTCGATGCGCTGACCGAGCGCCAGCGTGCGGTGGTGGAGCGTACCATTGCCGCCTATGCGGCCCAGTGCGAGCGCCGCCTGCGGGGCATCGATTTTTGCCAAAACCCGGGGGATTCCCATGCAGGGCGCCTGCCCGCCTATCTGGGGGAAGCGGCCATGGTGCTCAAGGGTACGGATATCGATCAGGCCATGCTGGTGGGCTGGCTGGAGTATGCACTGGATATCTACGGAAGCTTTTTTCCTTACTTTGGCGGGCCGGACGGCGGATGGGCGGAAGGTACCTTTTATTCCACCAGCTATACCAAATGGTTTTTGCCCTTTTTTATGGCGGTGGAACGCTACCTGGGCTTTTCTTTTTTAGACCGGCCTTTTTACCAGCGCTATATTGATTTTTTGCAGCATTTTTGTCCGCCGGGGTGGGAAATCCATCCCTTTGGCGATGGCTACTGGTGCCATAGCCAGGATGCGGAGTGGCCCGGCTTTTTTGCACAGAATCCCTATCATATTTATGCGGAGCGCTTTGGCAGCCGGTTGACGCGCACCTGGGCACGGCAGAGTGCTGCGCCCGATATCTTTCGCCTTCACCTGCTGGATGTTTTTTTGCCGGAAGGCCAACAGAAAGCTTGCTCGCTGGCCGGCGGGGTGACCCGGGCACGCGCTTTCCCCGATGCCGGCTTTGTCAGCCTGCATACCTGCCCGCAGCAGCCGCAACAGGAACTGGCCCTGGTGGCGCGCGCCAGCCGGTACGGCAGCTACAGCCACCAGCATGCCGATCAGGCCTCCTTTGCGCTGATGGCGGGCGGCACCGCCATGATATCGCCCTCGGGCTACTTTGGCCGGGGATATGGCACGGCGCACCATCGCCTGTGGACGCAAACCACGCAGGCACACAACACCATTTTGGTGGATGGCGCCGGGCAGGAAAATAGAAGCTACCGCGCCACGGGCAAGGTTGTCTTTGCGCGCGAGCAAGGCGATGTGCTGCAGGCGCAGGTGGATGCCACGGCGGCCTATCCCATGCTGACAAGCTTTAAACGCAGCTTGACGCTGGAGCAAAACCGCCTGATCGTGCACGATGAGATTCGCGCCGACCACCCGGTGGAGATCACCTGGCTGCTGCATACCCTGTCCCGCCCCGAAATGGGGGAGGAAGGAATTTGCGTCAGCCGGGGCGGGCATCACCTGGATATCCTGCCCGTGCACGGCGGGCTGTCGGGCGCCGAGATCCGGGATACATTTGCTGTTGATCTCAATGAGGGCGAGCCGGAGGCATTCCATGTGGATATGCCCGCGCAGTATCATATCCGCTGGCATACCCCCAAAGCCTGTGCGCACGATATCGAGGTGCATTTTTTGCTGGATACCCCCGAAAAGTAA
>JAQXFY010000148.1 GCA_029006015.1 bacterium | reverse complement strand
GGGTTGCCGCGGCCGGTGGTAAACAGCACCATCTGCGCGCCCGCCGCCGCCAGCACCGTGCAGCAGACGATATCGTTGCCCGGGCCGTTGACAAGCGTAAAGCCCGTCTTGCGGATGCGCTCGCCATAGCCGATCACATCGACCACCGGGGCCAGCCCGCCCTTTTGCGTGCAGCCCAGGGATTTTTCCTCCAGCGTGGTGATGCCGCCTTCCTTGTTGCCGGGGGAGGGGTTTTCATACACCACCTGGCCGTTGCGCTCGTAATAATCCTTAAAATCGTTAATCAGGTGCACCAGGCGCTCAAACACCTCCGGCGATTGGGCGCGCTGCATCAAAAGATGCTCCGCACCAAACATCTCCGGCACCTCGCTTAGCACCGTGCTGCCGCCGCGGGCAATCAGAAAATCACTGACGGCGCCAACCAGCGGATTGCCCGTCAGGCCGGAAAAACCATCGGAGCCGCCGCACTTGAGGCCGAGCACCAGCTTATCCAGCCCCTGGGGCGTGCGCACATCGTGCTGCATTTGCTCCACAATGGCATCCATGCGCTCCAGCGCGCCGGCCACCTCGTCATCGACATCCTGGGCGATAATGGCCTTGACGCGGCTTTCATCCACCGGGCCGAGGACATTTAAAAACTGCTCCATGGTGTTGTTTTCGCACCCCAGCCCGACGATCAGCACGCCGCCGGCGTTGGGATGGTGGCACAGCGCAGCCAGCAGGCGCTGGGTCTGCTTATGATCGTCGCCCAGCTGGGAGCAGCCATACGGGTGTACCCAGGCATAAGCGCCATCGATCTTGCCGGCATAACGCTTTTGGGCCATATGGGCCAGCCGCTCGCACAGGCGGTTGACGCAGCCCACCGTAGGCACGATCCACAACTCGTTGCGGATGCCCACGCGCCCGTCCGCGCGCAGGTAACCGTCAAACGTGCGCTCATCCTTTGCCGGCTGCGGCGCGCCGGTAAAATCCGGCGTGTAGGTATATTCATGCGCGCCGCCCAGCGCGGTATGCAGGTTGTGGGTGTGCACCCATTCGCCCGCGCGAATGTCCTGCGTCGCCCTGCCGATGGGGTTGCCATATTTTATGATATATTCGCCCTTGGCGATATCGCGCGAGGCCATCTTGTGGCCGGCGGGAATATCCTGCACGGCGGTGACGCCATCCAGCACCGTACCCGCGGGCGCCGCCTCCAGCGCAACGGTGACATTATCCAACGCATGGATGTGAAGGCCCTTACCCATTTTACAATACCCCCTTCAGCGCAGCGCGCATGCCGCCGGACAAAATGCTGCCCAGCGCGCCCGCCACGGTATCCGTCAAGCCCGGCAGGGCGGTTAAATTCTTCCCCCACAGCGTGCTGTCGGCCAGCGCCGAAGCCACCAGGGCCTGTACATCGCCTGTTTTTTGATAATCCTGCCACAGGGCGCAAAGCGTCTGCAAATGCGCCTCGTCCTCCTTGACGGCAAAAGCAGTGCCGTCATCGCGGCGGCCGACAAAGCCATCCGGCGTTTTTTCGATTTTATACATCCTAAGCAGCGCCGCCAGGGAAAAGGCCAGCAGGCCCGACGGCGTGGAGGCTTTGAGCGCATCCTCCAACGAGGGCAGCACGCGCACCGGCCACTTGGAAATGGAATTAAGACTGATGGACTGCCACAGGTGATGGATATACGGGTTGGCAAAGCGCTCCATCACGCTGAGGGCAAAAGCCTCCTTATCGGCCTGGGGCAGATGGACATGGGGCAAAATCTCCTCCATCATGCCGCGGCGCATCAGGCGGCCCAGGTCATCATCCTGCGTAGCCTCGCGCACGCTTTCCACACCCATGACCATGGCCGCAGCCACCGTCATGGTGTGGCAGCCGTTGAGCAGGCGCACCTTGCGGTCCCGATACGGGGTAACATCGCGCGTAAACACCACATGATACCCGGCCTTATCAAAGGGCAGCTCTTTTTCAAGGCCCTCCGGCCCTTCGATGACCCACAGGTGGAACACCTCGCCGGTATCCAGCATGCCGTCCTCATACCCCAGCTGTTGTTGGATATCGGCGGCTTCCTCCCGCGGATAGCCGGTAACAATGCGGTCCACCAGCGTGTTGCAGAAAATGCATTCTTTTTCCACCCACGCCGCAAAGCCATCCTCCAGGCCCCAATCGGCGATGTGATGCAGCACGCATGCTTTTAGATTGTCACCGTTGCGGTCGATAAGCTCGCACGGCATAAATACCCAGCCGCTGCCGCTCTGCCCGCCCAGCGCCTTGTAGCGGTGGTAAAGCAGCGCGGTTACCTTGGCCGGGAAGGAATCCGGGCAGGCATCCGGGAAAGCGCAGGGCACATAGGCAATGCCGGCCTCCGTGGTGTTGGATACAATGTAGCGCACCTGGGGCTGGGCGGCATAATCCAGCATCTTATCCCAGTTGACATAGGGGTTTACGCCATCGGCCACGGCGGTGACGATGCTGCGCCTGTCGACCACCTGGCCATCCTCCACCCCGCGCAGCAGCAGGGTATACAGGCCATCCTGCTCCATCAGTTTATCCACCATGCCCTGCGGGATGGGCTGAACCACGGCGATGCGGCCATCAAACAAGCCCTTTTCATACAGCCCGCTGAACATCCAATCGACAAACGCGCGCAGGAAATTGCCCTCCCCAAACTGGAGCACGCGCACGGGCCCCTCCTTGAGGCTGCCCACCGGAACAGCAGGCTTAATATCGCCATCCAGCAGCGCTTTGCGGTTTAATCTAGCCAATATCAAACACTTCCTTTTCGTCTTGTTCGGGGGTATCGCAGATGCCCCCAGCATTATCCAAATTATACCTTTTTCCATAAGGGCTAGTCAAGGAAGGCCGCACCGGGCATGGGGCCGGGAAAATCTGCAAAAAAGGGAGCAAATTCAAGGGCCTTCCCCCTTGAAAAATCGGCCAAAATCATGTACCGTAGAAGCAGCGCATCCTCATGATTATAGAAGGAGTGAAAGACATTGGGCAAGAAGATTACGTTTATCGGCGCGGGCAGCCTTGGTTTTACGCGCGGCCTGGTCAACGATCTGCTGACCTTCCCGGCTTTTTCGGACTGCACGCTCTCGCTCATGGACATCAATCAGGAGCGGCTTGATTTTGCCAACAAAGCGGTTTCCAAGCTGGTGGCTTCCAGCGGGCTTCCCGTCACGGTGGAGGCTACGACCGACCGCGCCAAGGCCCTGGATGGGGCGGACGGCGTTGTGTGCACCATCTTAAGCGGCGAGATCGCCATCTGGCGCAACGATATCGAAATCCCCAAAAAGTATGGGGTGGATACCAACGTCGGCGATACGCGCGGCCCGTCGGGCATTTTCCGTTTCCTGCGCACCGCGCCCGTTATGCTGGATATCTGCAAGGATATTCAGAAATATTGCCCCAACGCCATTTTCCTGAACTACACCAACCCCATGGCCATGCTGTGCCGCATCATGCAGGGTGAGCATCCCGATCTGACCATCACCGGCCTGTGCCACAGCGTGCAGGGCACCGCCCATATGCTGGCCGATTGGATCGGCGCGCCGATGGATGAAGTCACCTACACCTGCGCCGGCATCAACCACACCGCTTTCTACCTGGATTTCAAGTGGAACGGCAAGGATGCCTACCCCTTGCTGCGCAAGGCCATTGAAAACCCGGAGATTTACAACAAGGAGCTCGTCCGCAACGAGATGTTCAAGGCGCTGGATTACTATGTAACGGAATCCTCCGGCCACAACAGCGAATACAACCCCTGGTTCCGCAAGCGGCCCGACCTTATCGAAAAATACTGCACCCACGGCACCAACTGGAACCCGGGAGCCTATGCCTACATCCTCAATGAATACCTGCACCGCGAGGACACCTGGAAGGAAGAAACCAAAAAGTATCTGGAAGGCGATATCAAGGTGCACGAGCGCGGCAACGAATATGCTGCGTACATCTTCAACGCCTGCTTTGGCGATCACGAGTTGTTCACCTTCAACGGCAACGTGCGCAACTTTGGCATCATCGAAAACCTGCCTTACGGTGCGTGCGTTGAAGTGCCGTGCCTGGCTTCCCACAAGGGCATCGAGGCCATGCAGGTTGGCGCCATGCCGGATCACCTGGCGCTGATGTGCAACATTTCCTCCCGCATTGAGGAGCTTGCCGTGCGCGCCAGCCTGGAGGGCGATCCCAAGCTGGTCTACCAGGCCATCTGCTTCGATCCGCTGACCAGCGCCGTGCTCAGCCTGGAGGAAATCAAGAACATGGTCAACGATATGTTCGCTGCCTCCGCCGATTATCTGCCGCAATTCAGCGTAAAGCACGTCGATTAAGCTTTTCAGCGCCAATCCAAAAGTGCAGGGGAACTTCCCCTGCGCTTTTTATATCATAGGCCCTGCGCCTTAAAGCCTGTACCAGGCCCCCCACGCTTCAAGCCCGCGCATCCGCAAGTTATTGCTGTAGACAATCCGCTTAAAACATGATATATTTTTACCAGACAGGCAATTCCATATAACCCCAATGAAGGAGAGGGCGATACCATGCTCAAAAAAATATTGTGTTCCTCCATTGCTTCCCTGTTTGTGCTACTATGCTTTGCAGGCTGTGCCCCGCGCAAACAAACCAAAATGGGCTACATCACCCAAATCGATATTCAATCCGGCAGCTTTGAGTTTGATGAAATTGAATGGATTACGGAGGATGATACGCAGCGGATGCAAGAGCTCCATCTGGATCCATCCACCGATATGCCCAATGGATTCTACATTTATAATCCCAGCGATAAAAAAACCAACTGCATCATCAGCGATGACACCACCTTTGAATATTTCGTGCCGAGCGCTTCTTCCCCCGTGGCTGCCGCCACCTTGGAAGAGTTTGCCGCGCGTCAGCAGGGATATATTGATCGCTTTAACGCCGCCCAGCCCGATGCAGAGCAGGCCCCGGCTTGCGGGCCGCTTTATGAAATTGAAATTGCAAACAATGTGGTCGTCCGCATCGTAGAAAAATACATTCCATAACAGCCCTGTATGCCATCTGCCGAAAGCTGCCGGCCTTGACCTGGCTGGCAAAAAGATAAGCTGCCCCTGTCTGTGCCCGGAAAATCCGCCGCATAAAAACAGGGTCGGCTTTTTATGCCATGCCCGCCGGCGATACCGGCAAGCCTTCCTGCCTTGCCGGGCAAAACGCTTTTAAAGGCCGTTTGAAGCCGGTATTGGTTTAAACCTCCTCCGCCAAGGGCGATATCAAGCACCCTTACGGCAAAACGCAACAGGATGGTATAGCCGACCGTGCCGGCCAGCTGCCAGCAACTGGCAATCCATCGCCTTGGGCATATGCTATAATAGGCTCGAAAGGAGTTTTTCCCATGAAAAACAAATACATTCCCTATGAAAAGCTCAGCAAACGGGCAAAAAAAGCCATCGATGCCCAAAAGCGCGGCAGCTGGGGGGAACTAAACCCCATCACCCGCAGGCCGCCCAATCCCAAAGCGTACCAACGCCACGAAGCCCGGCGCATTTTGGATGATTCCGATGTGCCGGGTTTTTCTTTTCCCGCTTGGTGGTAAAACCAAGCGCCCCTGCCCCGCTCCCCTTATCTGTTTACCTTGTAACGATCAACCTGTTTGCTGCATTCTGCCGCATATATCTTGTAACAGGCGGCGCACCCCCGATGCCAACCCCATCCGCCTGCCGCAGCACAGGCGGTGTGGATACCTGTTCTGCCTGATCTTGATTTCCGTTGCCATCAGGCGCCAGCCCGGCTTTCACACAAACCAGCCATACGGTATGCCCTTTTTCACCGCCAAAACCCCAAAAGCCGCCCGAAACAGGGCGGCTTTTGGGTGAGAGCAAGAAAAAGAAGGAAATTAAGCTGTTTCATCATCCGGCATTTTTTCCGGATAGAGCACCACGCGGTTGGTTTCGTATTCAACCCGCACGCGCGATTTGCCATGGAGTTTGAGGTGTTCCAACGCTTCCTTGGGCAGCTGCATGCGCCCAACATTGTCCACCACAACAAACTCCTCCTGCTTGATATCATCCACATCATTGAGCTCGCGCAGCCCAAGCTGGATTTCCCGCATTTCTTCCGCGTAGGATTTATTGCGGATAAACTCGCTGGAGGTACGGCCATCGCGGATGGATACCACGCGGTCCACCTTGGAGGCCAGCATGCGGTCGTGGGTAACGATAACAATGGTTACGCCGCTTTCCCGGTTGATTTCCCGCATGACATCCATAATCATCATGGCGGTTTTGGTGTCCACTGCGCCGGTCGGTTCATCGGCCAGCAACACCTTGGGCCGGTTGGCAAGCGCCAGGGCGATGGCCACGCGCTGCTGCTCACCGCCGGATAGCTGGGCCAGTTTGTTATTGGCCCGGTGGGACAGGCCAACCATATCCAATAATTCCCGCGCCCGGCCGGCTTCCTTATTGCCGGCAATTTGCAGCGGCACCTCGATATTTTCCCGCGCCGTCAGGTACGGAATCAAGTTGCGTGCGTTGTTCTGCCATACAAAGCCCACCGTGTTGCGCTTGTAGGCTACGATTTCCTTTGGGGTCAGCTTGGACAGATCCTTATCATCGACGATCAGCTTGCCTGCCGAGGGTTTATCCAGCGCACCCAGCATATTCAGCAGGGTAGATTTACCGCTGCCGCTGTTGCCGATGATGGCCATCATCTCGCCGGCATCCACCGTCATATCCAGCCCCTGAAGGGCAACAACCTCCAGATCAGCCGTCTTGTAAATTTTAACGAGGTTCTCGCATTGGATCATGCTTGTTCCTCCCTCTTGGCTGCACGCTCGGCATCAAAGGCGGTCAAATCGTTGACCTGGTGATCGACAATCTGCCCATCCTCCAGCGTATACACGCAATCGGCCAGCTCCACCATGTTGGGATCGTGCGTGGTCATAACAATGGTTACCCCTTCGTTAACAACCAGATCCCGGAATACGCTAAGCACCTGAAGCCCCATGTGGGTGTCCAGCTCCGCCGTCGGCTCATCCGCAAACAGCACCGTCGGCCGGTGGGCAATGGCGCGGGCAATGGCCACACGCTGCTGCTCGCCGCCGGATAACTCCTGCGGGCGGTGATCCATGCGCTTATGCAGGCCGACAAATGTCAGGCATTCCTCCGCACGCTTGGTGCGATCAATATCTTTGGCTTCCGCCACGCGCAGGGCAAACTCCACGTTTTCCCGAGCGCTCATCAGGCCGATGAGCGCCACCGATTGGAAGATAAACCCGATCTGCTTGCGCCGCAATTCGTCGCGCTTGGGTTCGGGCAAAAGGTTAATCTCCTGATCGCCAAAGAAGATGTGGCCGGCGTTGGGAAGATCCAGCGCGCCCAGCAGGTTCATCAGCGTGGTTTTACCGCTGCCGGAACGGCCGCGCAGGATGGTCAGCTTACCGCGTGGGATTTCAATGGTAACATCGCGCAGGGCATAGATCGTATCCCGGCCGGATTTGAAGGTACGGGAAACTCCCTCGGTACGGATAATCGATTCCATGCTGATCAATCCTCCCCGAGCTTGATAGCTTGCGTGATCTTAATCTTGGACACCAGCCGCACCAGCAGGGCAATGCCCGCCACCAGCATGATGCCGATAAAGATATAGATCTTCCAGTAATCCGTCGAGCTGGATACCACTTTGAATGCCGGAGCCTGGTTGGCCGTTGCATAAACAATTTCCAGCAAAGGCACGTAGAAGTAGCTGGTTAATTCCCCAATCAGCAACCCCAGCATAACTGCGACGCCCGATATCAGCAGCTGCTCGGCCACCAGCATACCGAAGATGGATTGCATTTTCAGGCCGATAGCCCTGAAAATACCAAACTGCAGCGAACGCGACCGGATGGACAGCATCCAGTAGATGACAAAGCCCACCGCGCTGACGGCCAGCGTCATGATGAAGCTGAGCGTCATCGATCCATTGGTGCCTTGAAGCATGGGATCGTTTCGCATGGAGATAAGCTCCTGCTTGCCATCCGTCAGCTTGGCTACCGGCAGCCCATGATCGCTGATGGACTGATAAATCTCCACATTGGAGGTCGTACCATCGCGCTTGAGCCACAGTTGGTACGGCAGGATACCACGGTTGCGGAACATGTACTGCAAATTGCCCACACAGTAAATAGGAGCAGTGGAAGCAGAAGCCGTTCCATCCTCATTGGCTGTGACCGTAGCATAGGGGCTAATGGTCGGCCAGTAATCGATGACGCCGATGATGGTAAAGGGCAAAGGATCCAGCTCGTCCCAACCAACATATATATCGTCAAACAGCTTCAGGTTGTAGCTATCCAGGAACGCTTGGGAAACCAGTAAGCCTTCCGGATAATCGTTTAGCAAGTTCAAGTAGGAATACCAGTTGTACCTGCCCTGGATAAGCGGCGGTGCATAAGCCACCATGCCAAAGTTATAAGGATCGATGCCCATCATATGGTCGATGGGTTTTTGCACGCCGTCGACACCGCCCTTGAAGTATTTTATCTTGCTGCCGATGTACACACGTGCCGTTTCCTCGATGCCCGTCAGGTTCTGGTAAGACGACAGCGGAATATCGGTATACACATTGCGCGATTTGATGTTCAGACCGGGCTTCAGCATCAGCGAACCCGTTTCCTCATCCACAATAAAATCGCTGGGCAGGGCGTTGACATATTCCTTGCTGGATACCCATTCCATATCCAGCACGATATCCGCGCCCGTGCTGTATTTCATCCGGGCTTCCTGGTTGTAATTGATGGTGCGCGCTGCGTTGGCGGAGAACAGGCCGATGGAAATGGTCATGATGAGGAACAACATCAAAAACTGCTCATTCCCATTGGAGCGGCCCACCTGCACAAAGGTAGCATACATGACGGCATTCCACTTTTTGCGCCCCAGCCAGAAAACCAAACGCATGACCAGCGGATACAGCCGCAGGACCAGCAGGCCGGCACCCAGCACAAACAGAACCGAAATCAGGAACAGAATGGGATCGATAGGCATGAGCGCCGCGGATTCAGGCGTCATTTTGGACAAGGCCGCACCCTGCGCGCGGTAGAAGGAGATGCCATAAATGGAAGCCGCCAGCAGAATGAAATCCAAGCCCAGTTTCTTCCACAGCGGGGCTTTGCCGCCGCGTGCCTTGCGCTGCTTGTGCTCGACGATGGTGGTGCGCGCCTGAAGCAACGCGGGCAGCAACATGGTTATCACGGAGAAGGAAAGCGCCAGCATCGCGTATTCAAAGGCATTGGCGCTAAGGTGCAATGGCAGGGCGGTGCGGGAAACAAAGCTTAAGAAGCCATTGGAAGCACCGATGATCCAGCACAGGAACATGCCGATATAGGGGCCAATAACCAACGCGATTCCGCTGATAATCAGGCTTTGCATCAGGTACAGCCACAAAATCTGGCTGTTGGTGGAACCCCGGCTTTTGAGAACGGAAATCTCGTTCTTTTCGTAATCGATAATCAGCTGGGACACCATAAAGATGTAGAACGCCAGCATGATAAGCAACGGTACTTCCAGCACCCACAGCGTGGTTTTCAGCTTGGCCTCACGGCTGAGGTACGTTGTCAGCGATGCATGCGCCAGTGCTTTATAGCTTAGCCCTTTGTAGGAGCCGGCAACCTCTCGAACTGCATTGTAGCCATTGAGCATGGACGGCATGGCGCTTACGGACATTTTCTGGTAATCAAAGGCGTACACCCACTGATGCACCGGCACCAGCATCGAATCGCCGGAACAAAACTCCCCATACAGCGCGTCATAATCCAGTATCAGGGATGATGCAATGCCGGAGGATTGCACATACCAGTAGGAGTTCTGGTTGTTGACAGGCTCCACAATGCCGACGATCTCCACCAGGAAGGAGGTAGACTGAATGCCGATGCGCGCCTGCAGATCGATGACGTCCCCTACCTTGAGCCGGCGGGAGTTAACAAAATCCCGTGTGATAACGCCTTCAAAGATGGTGGCTTTTTCGTAGATTTCCGCGCCATTGTCGTAGTTTTCCACATGCTTAACTTCGCTGGTGGGCAGGCGACCCTGCAATACCTTTACCTCATTCTGCATGCCGGAAAAGGCATCGATGCGATAGTTTTTGGCCCTGTACTGGCCATCGACGATAGGCAGGATGGAACCGCTGGCCATATCAAACGACAAGCGATGGGAGCTGGATATAAGCGGCACATGGATATTTGAAATGGCCTGCTCGATATCCGCCGTTTGCTTATTGTATTGCTCCCGGAACTGGCCAGATTCGTAATTGTTGCGCAGCACGGAATCAATCACCAGCCAGCCGGGATATTGCTCGGTTTCCAACTGAATCGCCTGCAGATCGCGTTTGAGCATGCGCTGGGTAACGCCATCTGTATACATGGGGATGGCGCTGACCATGGCCGAAGCCAGGATGGAACCCAATAACAGGCATCCCACCATCCACTTGTTATTCATCATTTTGCGCAGCACTAAGCGAAACAAGGAACCCGCCTCCTTTCAATTAAATTTCAGGAGGGTTAGCGGGAGGTCACGACTTCTTCGCCCTCGCTCAACCCGTCAAGGATTTCCACAATCGCGCCATCATTCGCGCCAATAACCACATCGCGCTCAACGCGCAGGCCGTTTTCATCCAGCACATACACATAGGTACGGCCTTGATAGTTGTTAATGGCGGCTTTGGGCACCGTCAACGTATTGACGCGCTGGCTGACCAGCTTGCGGACCTTGAAACGGGCGCCATAGATAAACTTGGTGCTGAACTTCGGATCGAACTCAACGATAACCCGCTTTTTGTTTTTCTCGATGGTGGGGTTGCTGTCAAACACATTATCGAAGGCATTGGGCGCCTGGATAACCGTGCCCGTGACGACGATATCCTTGCCGTCCTGATCCTGGCCGACGATAATCTCCACCTCGTCATTGGTCAAAAACTGCCTGGCTGCATCTCCCTCCACGGTAACATCATCAAACACCAGCTGAAGCGAGGTAAGATCGATGATGCGCACCAGCAGCGTGCCGGCCTGAATATAATCCCCCGGCCTGGCATCGCTGACATAATGGACGGTGCCGGAGATGGGCGTTGTTGCCTCGCGCTGATCGTAAATGGCTTTTTTCTCGTTATATTCGCGCAGGATGGTCTGCCACTTAACATAAGCTTGATCGGTGGCATCCTTGTTACCGGAAGCTTTGGCCTGGCTGTAAGCCTTTTCGCTGCTGCGCAGGTCAATCTCCATCTGCATCAGTTCCAGATCCAGATCTCCAAGATCAAGCTCGTACAGCTTGGCGCGGCTGGACACAAACTGCCTTTGTTCCACATAGAACTGTTTAAACGTACCGTCAATAGGCATTTTGGCCTGGAATTCGGTGGTCGATTTGCATTCAAATTCCGCCGTTACATAGTTGGAAATGGTATTGCGGGTAACAGGCTTGGTGGTTACCTGCATGGGCTTGGGGGTAGACAGCGGTGGCGGCAGCGGCGCTTCCTCCGAGGGAAGCAGCGAGCAGCCCGCAAACATACTGGCCAGCATCACCATCAACACCACAACAGCAAACGCTTTGACACCCAGCGAGCGATGAACTGTCATCTTACTTGCCTCCTACTTTTGCTTACACGTTAATTGTACTCATCGGCTTTCCTCTTTGGAATATGAAATTTCTGTGTATTTTTTCGCAATTTCCTTCCCAAAAAGACAGATTTATCAGAGTAGCCGGCCAATATTTTGCCAAAATACGATAATAAGATAGACCATAAACCTTTCTCGCCCCGATATTTTATAACACAACAGGCACCCGCAGGCCGCCATGGGGCCGCAGCGTGCCCGCCCCCGGATGAGCTATATGCTTGATTTTCGCCCGTCCACCGGTTTTTCATACCGGCACCACCAAGCCTTTAGCTGCAAAATGGTGCCCCATATGCCTGCCGCCAAGCCCGGCAGCCCATCCACGATAGCCAAAAACGCAATGCAAAACGGCGCCGTCCTGTCAGGCGGCGCCGTTTATATCCCGCTTATATTGATTGCTCCCCGGCATCAGATGCGGTATTTTTCCTCCGCCTTGGGGGCCTGTTCCAGCTCGCGCCGCTTATCATCATACCCGGCGCGGCCTAGCATGGCATACGTTGCGTTTTTGGAGTTTTCCACCCCGGGCTGATCGAAGGGATCCACCCCCAGCATAAAGCCGGTCAGCGCCGTCTGCACCTGGAAATAATACAAAAGCTGGCCCAGCGTATGGGCATTCAGGGTGGGCAGGGTGATGGTCATGTTCATCTGGCCGGCGCGGGTCAAGGCATAGGCCGTCGCCTTGCGCTCGGCCTGGATAAGCTCCTCCAGGCTGTGGCCGCACAAGAAATCCGTACTTTCGATGCCAACGCCATCCTTGGGAATGGGCATTCCCGTGCGGTAATCCCCCACCGCCAGGAAGGTAATGACCTTATCCTGCGGGCCCTCGGCATACAGCTGCAGCTGGGAATGCTGATCGGTTACCCCCAGGGATTTAACCGGCGTCTGCCCCGCGCGCACGATGTTGCCGCGCGTATCCTTAAGCTTGCCCAGGCTTTCGCCCCACAGCTGGGCATACCAATCCGCCACATAGCGAAGCGAATCGGCATAGGGCATCATCACGGAAATGTTCATGCCCTTTTCCATCGACAGCACGGACAGGGCCGCAGCCATCATCGCGGGGTTTTGATGCATATCCTGCTGCTGGCACCGCTTGTCCATATCGGCCGCACCGGCAAGCAGGGAGGCAATATCGATGCCGCATACCGCCGCGGGCAGCAGGCCGACGGGGCAGGTTTCGCTGAAGCGCCCACCCACGCCATCGGGAATGGCAAACAGCCGGAAGCCTTCCGCCCTGGCAATTTTTACCAGGCTGCCGCTGTCCCGGCTGGTGGTGCACACGATATGGCTGGCATAATCCTGGCCCAGCGCTTCCTTAAGCGCATGGCGGATAATAAGGAACTGGGAGGTTGTCTCCGATGTGTTGCCGGATTTGGAGATGACGTTGAAAACGGTTTCCCGCACATCGATGATATCCATCAGCGCCCGCATGCGCTCGGGATCGATATTATCCTCTACATACAGGCGGGGGCCGGGGCGTTTTTCATCCGGCAGTTCATTATAATGAAGGTGGTTAAGCGCCTGATGGACGGCAATGGGCCCCAGCGAGGAACCGCCGATGCCCAGCACAACAAAATTGCGGATGCCGCGGGCGCGGATATCCTGCGCATAAGCCAGGATCTCCTCTACAACCGCGCCCTGCTCATAAGGCAGGCTGGTCCAGCCCATCATGCCCTGGCCGCGCTGCTCCATAAAGGTGCGCTGCGCCGCCAAAACACGCGGCGCGATGGCCGCCAAATCCCCATCCGTCAGGCCATGCGGCCCAATCTGGCCCTGCATCATGTTGTTAAAATCCAGTTGTAGGCGTTCCACGCCGATTCCTCCTTTGTATGGTGCGATTATCCTTCAACCGTCAGGATGCTGGTATCCCCCAGCATCTGCTTAAGCCTGCGCCCGAAAGCGCCCTCTTCCGCCCCGCGCGCGGCGCCCAGTACCAGATACCGTGCACCGTTCTGCCGGGCAAAATCCGCAATGGCCTGCGCGGCATCCTGGCTGCGGATAACCGTCATATCCGCCCCTGCGGCGCTGGATTGCTGAAAGAGGAAATCCAACACCTCATCCGGGTTGTCCGCCCCCAGCCAGGGCTGATCGCCCGTGGCCACATGCACCACAGAAAGGGGCAATCCTTCCTGCTTGGCCTGTTCGGCCCCGGCCTGAATCAGGCGCACGCAGCTGCGCTGGGTGGTCACACACACCACCACATGGGGCTGCTGCGCCCCCCGTTTTTGCTTTCCCATTTTTACTCCTGCTCCGTTACCGGCGTGATATCAAAAATATAGTGCCCAATAAAGGTGACCGATGCCTGGCTGCCCGCCTCCAGCGCGGGAAATTCCTTGTTATCATCAAAAAACAAAAGCCGCTCCTGCCCATCGTCCATCGTAAAGGTGACCTCGTGCATCCACACGCCCTCGCGCACGGAAATATCCGGCGAAATGGCCTCAAAACGATAAACCTCCGTATTTTTGCGGCCCGCACTCATCAGTGATAAAAACCGGCGGTACTGGCGGATGGGCTTACCATACAAAGAATACAGGAAAACGCACCCGGAACTCCAGATCACCCCGATGCCGACGGCGCCCCACAGGTGGAGCGACAGGATGACCCAAACCATCAGCGCACACCCTACCGCACCCAGCAGCCCTACCGCCAGCCACACGCGCATCAACTGGCGCTTGGCCGCGGCATCATCCTTTTGCGTATATAACATGCTGCCCTTTCCCTTCCTGCCCGGTCAAACCTGCGGGCACACTTCCATCCAGTAGCCGTCCGGATCCTCGATAAAATAGATGCCCATCCCCGGGTTTTCGTAGCAGATAACGCCCATCTGTTTATGCTTTTCATGGGCTGCGGCATAATCATCGGTACGAAAGCCCATATGGATTTCGTTTTCACCCAGCTCGTAGGGCTGCGGATGGTCATCCAGGCAGGTCAGCTCCAGCAAAAAGCTGCCGGTTTCATCCGCCATAAACACCAGGGTAAACGCATCCCCGCGATGGCGCCGCACCTCATGCAGGCCCAAAGCTTCGCGATAAAAGGCCAGGCTTTTATCCAGATTTGATACATTCAGGTTAAAATGCTCCATCCGAAAAACCATATTGCATCCTCCTATCGGGTGGCAAATTGAAATGTTTCCTCCTGCCCGCGATGCCCGGGCACCCAGATGCGCGTATCCGTCTTGATATTTTGGGCAAAACGCGCAGCCCCTTCCGGGTGGGCGGTAAAATGCATGGGAACAAACACCTTGGGCGCCATCTTTTTAATAAAGTAGGCAGCGCCCATGGCATACCCTTCGCCCATACGGGCGTCCACCGGGAAAAAGGCCAGATCGATGTGCTGCCCTTCCAGCGATTGCATCACCGATAAAAAATCCTCTTTGGCCTTGGTAATCTCCGCCGCCGTTGATTCGTTTTTCCAGTGCCAGAAATTTAAATCCCCCGCATGGAAGATGGACACGCCATCGGCCTGCACCAGGAAAGAAACGCCCTGGTCGGTAGAACCAAAGGCCTGGATAACCGCACCATCCACCTCGGCCTGCTGGTCGGCCGCCAGCGAGGTGCACTCCCTGCCCCGCACCGGCACATCCCGGCTGACCACATAATCAACCGCCCTGCCCGGCGCGCGCCATTTAAAGATAACAGGGTTGTAATGATCTTCATGCGCATGGCTGACCAGCACAAGCCCCTTGTTCCGGGCAAATATCCCCGGCTCAACAACACCCGATTCCAGCGTGCGTTTGCCGCCATCGGGCGTATCGCGATAATAATCAAAAACCATCACCCGCCCTGGGGTCCTGACCATAAAACCGCTATGATAAAGGTAGGTTACCTGAACCGATGTGCCCGGCACGTCCATTCCCCTTCTCCGGCATTGCCAAAGATCGCCTTTTATACTCTATCACCGCCCCCCTGGCCTGTCAAGAAAAAGGAAGGGCCTACCGCTTGCGATTTCAGTATAAGCCATCCATATGAACAAATTAAAACGTCCATTGCCATCAGCGCTTTTTTATTGTGTTCCGGCCCAGCCGGCATTGGCCCGGCCCGCGTCAGGGCCAACGCACCCCAGCCTGCTTTGCTGTGTATGCAAACGGCACCCGCATGGGTTAAGCCACGGTCCGCCCCGTGGGGTTACACGCCCCCAAACGGGCCAATCGCATACAAAAAGGCAGGGGCGCCATCCCCTGCCTTTTTTCCATCAAACCATCTTTTTTCAAATCTCGGGAATGTGGATTTCCACCTCATGCCCGCATTGGCTGGAGCGGTAAATGCCGTCGATAATGGCCTGGTTATACAAAATCTGGCTGGCGGGGATGGGCGCCGGCCCGTGCGCAGCCACGGCATCGACAAAGCTTTTCACCTTCAGGTAGAAGCGATCCACCCCTTCATTTTTAAGCGGCACCGCGGTTTCGCTGCATTGCCCCGCCACATCCTGGTACAGGTAGATGGGGCCGATGGTGCCGTCCCACGCGCCGCCCCAGGTGGACCCCAGTCCGGGGGATTTAACCTTAAGCCCGGCATCGGTGCCCAGGAAAAGCGTATCGCCCATGGTATCCATATGCATGGCCCAGCTCATACGGAAATCCAGCGCGATGCCGCCCTCCAGCCGGATAAAGGCAACGGAAAAATCATCCACATCGAACTTATCGGCCTCCGGATGATATTTGGGGTTGGTACCAAAGTAATTGGAAGCATAGGCGCTGACGGTCAACGGCTTGGGGTAACCGATGGAATTGAGCGCCATATCCAACCCATAGCAACCGATATCGGCCAGCGCGCCGACGCCGGCCAGCTTTTTTTGGATAAAGCTGCCGCCCGGCATGCCGCGCCTGCGCCCGCCGCCCGTCTGCACATAGTAGATGTTGCCCAGCACGCCGCTTTGCACGATATCCTTGACCAGGATCATATCCGGATCATACCGGGGCTGGAAGCCAATGGACAGGATTTTGCCGGTTTCCTTGGCCTTGCGCGTCATCTGCACGCCTTCCTCCAGCGTGACGGACATCGGCTTTTCGCACAGCACGTCCACCCCCGCCTCCATCGCGCCGATGGAGCACTCCGCATGGGTGGAGTTATAGGTGCACACGCTGACGGCATCCAGATCGCACTTGAGCAAATCATGGAAATCCGTAAAACAGCGGGCATTTTCCACGCCAAATTCCTTGAAAAAGGCCTCCGCCTTGCCGGGGATCAGATCTGCCCCGCCAACCACTTCAACCTCCGGTATTTTCATGTACGCGCGCATGTGCGCATGGGCGATGCCGCCTGTGCCGATGATGCCGACACGGATCTTTTTTGCCATGGGATATCCCTCCACTATCTAAAATATCAGCAGCCCACAGGCTGCCCTGTACAGGCTGCCCCGCGGTTTTAGCCAACGGGGCCCTAAAAAGGCTGGTTTAATAAAGGCCGTAGCGCTCCACCGTTTCAAACATGGCCATCAGGTTTTCGGGCTTTGCGTCATCCACCAGGCAGGAGGTATCCAGCATAAACCCGCCGCCCGGCGCGCAGGTGTCGATCAGGCGCCGCGTTTCGGTTATGATCTGCTCCGGCGTGCCATAGGTCAACAGGCTGTTGTGCAGATTGCCCGCGATGCAGGCAACATCGCCCAGTTCCCGTTTGGCCAGGGCCATATCCATGGTTTCAAAATCGTAAATCACCTTGCCCTTGGGCACATCCTTAAAATATTTAAGGCGGGTGGTATTGCGCCCCTCGGCATAGATAACAGGCACCAAACCGGCATCGCACAGCGCCACAATATACCGCTGCAGCGAGGGCCAGTAGAATTTGGCATACATTTCGTCGGACATAAACTCGTCCACACCCTTGTGCAGCCAGAACCATACATACGGGATGCCGGAAGCCGTCGCCCCGGCGATCTGATCCTGGATGGCATATTCCGTAACGTGATCGATCAGCTTAAGCACCTTGTCCGGCTGATCGTACAAATCGCACAAAATGCCCTCCGTGCCGCGCAGGGAATCACCAATCATATCGAAGGGGGCATAGGCAAACCCGCCATAGGCCAGCGGCATGCCAAACTGCTCCTTCATTTTAACGCGGTAATCGGCCAGATACTTATTCCACCCCGCCAAGACGCGCGCGGATTTGGCTGCGGCCTCAAAGCTTTCCAGCACCTCGTCATCGATGCTGCCCAGCGTGCCCAAAAAGCCAAACCACATGGCATTTCTGAAATACAGTTTTTTAAGCCCCTGCAGCTTGGCAAACGAGCGCGGCATCCATTTGGACATCATAAACTGGGTCATATCGAAGATGGCCTCATCATACTCATCGGCCTTCATATATTCATCTTCGATATACTGGTACATGATGTTGGGGTTATCGATGCCGTTTCCCGGCCAGCGGAACCAGTTGATGCCCACGGCCGCCAGGGCGGGCGCGGGGAAGATCATAACCGGGTCCCACCCGAGATCGGGCTTAAAATCGGCAAAAAACTTATCGAAGCAGGCTTCCGTCTTGGTATAATCCTCCATACAGGCCTGAATGGTCTGCCCGCCATAATAGACCGGAAACGCCTCCATCACGGGGATGATGGGCACGCGATCGGGCTCCTTCATGGCGGTGGCATCGGCCACCCGCTTCCACCGTGCCTGATAAACCGCTTGCATATCCATGTGCATCTTCCCTTTCCCATTTCATTGTATACTGCTAGTATACATTATAACTGCCCCAATACCCCTCCGCAAGGCCGGGGATGGATTTTCCCCTTCATTCTATGGTTTTAGCAGGCGTTCCCCCGTGATTTAAAAAACAAGCGGGCAGGATATGCCAGCGCCGGATAAGCAAAGGCCCCTATGGCAGCTGCCAAGCTTTATTGTAATTTCTTATTGAATATCTTTGGGCGTATACTTCAGATAGGCCGCCGCAATGCCGATGATACACAAGCCCATCCCAATAACTACCATAACACCATCCAGGCTGCCATTTGTAACAATATCTGCCCCCTCGCAATAGCCGAAGGGGGTTATATACTTTAAAAATTCTGCCACTTCGGCAATATTGGCTATCAAATTTAGAAAATACATCATAGCCGCAATGCCAAGGCCGATGCCGATGCCGCTTTTGCGTATAAACGCAGAAACGCCAAAGCAAATACCCGCAAGTTCGATCTGCAGCAGATAATACGCCAAATGCAAAAGGGTTATCGTTTTCCAGGGAATACTTTCCCCAATAGCCGCCATGCAGCCGACCGAAAGCGCGTATAGTATTAGGTTCATGGCTGTAATCTGAATGATAACCGCCATCAGCTTTTCGGTAATCACCCGCCTGCGGCTTACAGGATGCATCAAAAGGAACTCCGCCGTTCTGCCCTTTTCTTCTTTGCTGAGAATATCCACACCGCAAAGGGCGGCAAAAAATGCGCCGCCAAGCCCCAATACATTACCACACTCAACCGCATAATACCCTACTAATGAACCAAAGTTCAGCTGATCCATCCCAAAGGCGGCAGTGAAAGAGCCCATGGAAGAAAAGATTTCATTTATGCCTTCCATTTGCGCCTTCATTTCCGGAAATAAAAATATACAAACCCCTAAAAGGGACCCGATGGAGGCAAGCCATATCAAAAACGCTGTTTTTCCTTGTTTGAGTTCATGCTTTACAATTGTCATCTATCTTCGCCTTCCTTTTCATAATAATGAAGGAATATTTCCTCCAGATTCGGCTCCGATACCGCAAGGTCGGAAACCTGGCCGGCAGACAAAGCACAAAGCAAACTTTTGATATCTCCGCTGTAAAGGAAGCTGACGGCGTCATCCGTTTCTTTTCTATCGCGGACCCCCTCAAGCCCATCCAGGCTTACATGCCCACGAACGGTAACGCGCTTGGCGTTGGTTTTTGAAAGGGCTTCCACGCTGTCGCAGGCAATTATTTTCCCCTCACGAATAATGGCGGCGCGGGTACAATAGCGCTGTATTTCGGCCAAAATATGGCTTGATAAAAATATAGTTGCGCCACCTTTGTGAAATTCTTGCAGGATATAAAAGAACTCCCGTTGCATAAGAGGATCCAGGCCACCGGTCGGCTCATCAAGGATAAGCAGATCGGGGTGGTGCTGTAATGCGCATACAATGGCAACCTTTTTTCGATTGCCGAAAGACAACTCATCCACCTTTCGCGATACATCAAGCTGTAAACGCTCGCAAAGCATGTTAGCCTCATCAACGCAATCCATATTTCGCAAATCAGCAGACAGTTTCAATATTTCCTTAACACGCATGCCGTGATAAAACGCGGTTTCCGATGGCAGGTAGCCGACATTTTGCAATATGGCCTTTTGCTCCTTTATGATATCTTTGCCAAAAATCTTCGCGCTTCCGCTTGTAGGGGCAACAAGCCCCAGCAAAATACGGATTGTAGTAGATTTACCTGCCCCATTTGGCCCGATAAAGCCAAAAAATTCTCCCTGTCCTACCCTTAAATCAAGACCAATAATGCCCCTGGATTGTCCGTAGTATTTTGTTAAATTGGTTATTTTTATTGCATCCATGCCTCATCGCTCCTTGCGCAAATATAAAAGCATCCCTCGTAAAGCGCCGATGATATCACGCTTAAACGGCGGCACCGGTTTGATAAATTTTCTGATAAAAGGCCCTCCACGGCAAAGCCGGCCACACCGGGATAAAGGCAAACCATTGAAAGCTTTTCCCATATTCCCTGCTCCCTGCTTGCAAACCGTTCCTTTTCCCCACAACCATCATGCCCGGTTAAATATGCAATAGCCAGCACAGATACAGCCTGCTGTTTTGCTTAGGCCGGGAAAGAAATTGCGGTGGCAGGGCATTTCCCGCATTAATCGCCTAAACAAGTATCATTATACCCCATCGGCTGCTGTTGAGGAACCCGCTAAAAAGCACAAAAAGCACCGCATGTTAGCGGCGCCTTTTTGATGCCTATCAAACGATATTGGGATGATATCTTCCAATAATTTTCTTGTGCAGCGTTAGCCTGCTCTGCCCGCCTTAGCTTATTTTAAAAAAACAGATCATAGATGATCTTGGCAAACAACAGCACCAGCACCACAATCAGCATGGGGCGGATAATTTTGCCGCCCTTTTTAATGGCCAGGCCCGAGCCCAGCCAGCCGCCCAGCACGGAGCATACCGCAGCCGGGATGGCATAGCGCAGATCGATCTTGCCGCTAAAGGAAAAAGCCGCCATCGCTGCAATGTTGGATGCCAGATTGACCACTTTGGCATTGCCGGTAGCCGTCAGCATATCCAGGCCGCACAGGGCGGTAAACAGGATAACCAAAAAGGTGCCCGTTCCCGGGCCAACCAGCCCGTCATAGGCGCCAACCACCAACCCGATGATAGCGGAGGTAAGCACCAGCGCCACGCCCTTCATCTGCTTTTTGCCTTCCTTGATGCCGGGTTTTTTCCACAGCACAAAGATGGCCACCAGCGGCAGCACGCCCAGCATAACGTATTTAAGCGTTTTATCATCCAGAAAAAGCGCCAGTTTGGCCCCGCCGAAGGAGCCTACCAACGCGCCCGCCGCCGCCACCAGGGCAGACAGCCACAAAACGGCTTTGTTGCGCCCATAGCGTATGCAGGCAATCAGCGTTCCCCACATGGCGGAAAACTTGTTGCTGCCCGCAGCGATATGCGCCGGAAAGCCCAGCGACAGGTAGGCCGGCAGCGAGATCAGCCCGCCGCCGCCCGCAATGGAATCGATAACAGCCGCCAGGAAACACAGGCCGCCCAGTATCGCGGCCTTTGTCAGAGAAAATTCCATGTTTTATACTTTTCCTTCCGCTTTCAGCTTATCCGTCAATGCTCGCCGCGGCGGGCAACACGGGCAATGGGGGTCATCGCAAAAAAGCGAAGCCGGATCGGCCGCCAGCATGGCACACACCGCCGTCAGCACAGCCGCCCCTTCCACCAGCAGGCAATCGGCTTGCCCCAGCTTGCCGCATTTGATGTATCCCCCTGCTTCCAGCGGGGCGCGCAGGCGGCCAAACGCGCTGCTGCACCCGGCATAACCGCCCCGGATGGGTACACGGCGCACACTGCCGTCATCATCCTGCACAATAAAATGATCGCCCCATTTGGCATCATAGGGCAGCTGCAGCCAGGGAAGGTTTGCAATAAATTCGCCCACATGCCCCAAGGTCATGGAAGTCAGCCCGACCCCGATCAGCAACACTTTTCCGCCGGAGGCAGCGATGCGGTGCAGCGGCGAGCCGATGCCGCATGCCCCGGCCGCCAGATGCCCCCGGGTAATATCCGCTGCGCTGCCGCCAATAGCGGTAATGGAGTGGGAAGGATGATCGCTTCTGCAGGCGCCGGGATAATGGCGGATGGCTTCCGTCATCGCCCCGCACACACGCGAAATGGCATGCTTGGGATGGTAGGGCTGGGCCCAATCATCCCGCCCCATGGCATGCTCCAGGCTGAGGGTGTGCGTCGGCATGGCGACAAGCCCTTTCTCCCGCCCTACCGCCGTATATAAAATATCCACCACATCCAGCGGAGCAAGCGTGCGAAGGCCCATGGATTTAAAGCTGGAATGCACCTCCAGCTTCATGCCCGGAACAATGCCCAATTCGGATAACTGGCCGGCCAGCATGCTGCGTTCGTCCACCCATATCCCCCCAAACCGTTCTATTATAGCATATTTCAACAGCATATCAAAAACGGATAAACCAAACCGTTGTCATTCTTTTGGCTAATGCTATCCGCGCGGCGCGGCAGCTGTTTATCCGCAGCATAAATGCGCCCCTTTCCGCGCAGCCTCTAGGATAAAAAGCAGCCCGCAAAAATCAGGCCCAAGGCTTAGCCCCAAAGATGGGCACGCAGGCGTCCCCGTGTACAACGATATAGCCGCAGCAAACGTAAGCTTTTATAAAAGGCGGTTCAACGAAGCGGGATGAAAAAATTCCGGCCTATAGCCGGGTGTCCGTAAAGCAGGAAATCCCCCGTATGTTATGAGCATACGGGGGATTTTTTCATGATGTGCCGGTGCGGCAGGCGCCCAAGGCTGCCTTATGGAAAGGGAACCGTCCGTGCAGCTGGCTGAAGGTTTGCCGTACGACAACATCGATATATTCACCGGCTTATTGTACTTTGGCTGCATGGCAATCCTTCCGTCACGGCTTCGCCGTGCCACCTCCCTTTACACAAGGGAGGCTTGGGTTCACCACAAAATCGCACACCGCACGTTACGCCCGATTAGAGCGTATAGAAGTGTGCCCTTGGGTTCCGATGCGATGGGGCGGACGGCCACAGGCAGGCAAAGCCGCCTTTTATCCCGCAGGCCAGGCGCCCGCCCTTTGTTGTGGCCGGCTGCCGGGGCGCCTTGCGTTTTGCCTATGGCGCGGCCGGCTTTTACGTGTATGCAAGCGGTTTATTTTACCGGGTGGGGTTTCCCCGCTGCTCCAAATCGTCCCGTCCCTGGAAAACAGCGGTTCTGACCAAAAGCTGCCTTTTGATTTTCTTTTTCATCGAGCCGCGCAGGATGCAGGCCACGATAAACACAATAAGGGCGGGCACAAACAGCACCATGCCAAACTCCCCAAAGCCATCGGCAATGTTGTTTTCCAGCGCGTTATACATCAGAAAAACCGACAGCGCCACCGCGATGCCCGAAATCAGCCGCATAACCCCGCATTTGGCATATTGGTTATTCATCATGATAAGCAGGGGATCGTTTTCCAGCCAATTTTGCTGCTGGGTGATTGCGCGCGCATCAAACCCGCACTGCTCGCAAAAATTTTTATCCTGTAAAATTTCCCAACCGCATTTGGGGCAAATCATAAAAGGGCCTCCTTAAGCGCCGGAAAGCATTCCGGGATCTTGATTGTTTTTAATTTGCCATTTTTGCCGGTATAGCCGCAAACCCAAAAGCGCCCGGCCGATCGAACAACCGTCATATGGTTAAGCTCAAGCACGCGCACCTGTCCGCCCGTCCAAATGTTATACCGGTTATTCCCCGCCCGGAAGCGCTCCACCTCCTGGATGATCTTATGATCCATCTGGGCAAGCCGGGCCTGCAGGGCCGCGTTATCCATATTGCCTGCAGCAGCCGCTGCCCGCGTTGCCATATCAAACCCGGTACTTGTATCGCCAAAGAACGTAACATAATAGGCGGCATCCCGCCCTTTTTCCAATACCATAGCCGATTGACGCGCCAGAAAATATTTTCGCTTGATACAGCATTCGATAATCAACCACGCAAGGCCGCAAAACGACAGGCCCATGGCTATGGCCGTAAACCGCATGCCAAAAAACATCAGCAGCAGCGGCGCAAGGCAATAAAGCAGCCCGCAAACGATCATCCGGCCATACGATACATAAGCATGCGTTTGCCTGGCATACGCCGCATCATATTTAAACACGGTATAGCGGCTGTTTGTTTCGCTGCTTACCGGTGCGCCGCACAACCCACAAAAAGCCGCGTTTGGGCTAAGTTGGGCCCCGCAATTTTGGCAATGCACCTAAAGCGCCCCCTTTGCATGTGATAACATTCCTTTCCCACAGTTTAGCACAATCGCTGCCCCACAGGCCATGGGCCTTGCTTTAGGCAGGCCGCACCTGCCACAAGCCGCCTTACCATCCCCGATATCATAGGCTTTCCCGGCAAAGAAAGCCTTTTTCATCCTGCCTTCAGGCCGGCTGACTCTGCCCGCCTTTATACTTCCGTTTCAAATATCAGATCGATCTGGTTGATTTTGCCGTATCCATCCGTTTTGGTGGAATATACCCTGCATACCGATACCCTTTCCGGGCGTATTCGTCTATAATTGTGCGATGCTCCATACAGTTAAGCGACGTCCATGTGCCGCTTACTTTGATATTGACATATTCATATTTTTTCATTGTGTTGCCTCCTCCGCACCGTTTTGATCGGCCAATGGGCATGATATCAAAATCATAAAGCCCGCCCCTTTATAAAACAACCCGCTTCGGGCGCACCAAGCCTTGGGAAGAATAGGCCCGCGGCGTCAACATAAAAGCCTGCATCGCGTGTGCCCCCCATGAAGGCATCGCGCAATGCAGGCCTGGCTGCCCCTATAGGGCCGTATTGCTTAAAAAAGGATTAAAACTCGTTCCCCGGGAACTTGGGAATGCCGTCAAAGCCCACCTGCAAATCGGCATCGGTGGGGATGTAATCGGTCATCTTGCCATCGTGGAACTTCTCGTAGGCCACCATATCGAAATACCCGGTGCCCGTCAGGCCAAAGACGATGGTCTTTTCCTCCCCGGTTTGCTTGCATTTGAGGGCCTCGTCGATGGCCACGCGGATGGCATGGCTGGATTCGGGCGCGGGCAGGATGCCTTCCACGCGGGCAAACATTTCCGCCGCCTGGAAGACCGATGTCTGCTCCACCGCAACGGCTTCCATCAGGCCATCGTGATACAGCTGGGACAGGATGGAGCTCATGCCATGGTAGCGCAGGCCGCCGGCGTGGTTGGCGCTGGGGATAAAGCCGCTGCCCAGGGTGTACATCTTGGCCAACGGGCACACCATGCCCGTATCGCAAAAATCATACGCAAATTTGCCACGGGTAAAGGAGGGGCAGGAAGCCGGCTCCACGGCGATAAAGCGGTAATTGGCCTCGCCCCGCAGCACCTGGCCCATAAACGGGGAAATCAGCCCGCCCAGGTTGGAGCCGCCGCCCGCGCAGCCGATGATAATATCGGGCTTGACGCCATATTTATCCAGCGCCGCCTTGGTTTCCAGCCCGATAATGGACTGATGCAGCAGCACCTGGTTTAAAACGGAGCCCAGCACATAGCGGTAACCCGGTGTGGAGGTAGCCACCTCCACCGCCTCGGAAATGGCGCAGCCCAAGCTGCCGGTGGTACCGGGATGCTCGGCTAAGATCTTGCGGCCCACCTGGGTTTGCATGGAGGGAGAGGGCGTAACCGAAGCGCCATAGGTGCGCATGACCTCGCGCCGGAAAGGCTTTTGCTCGTAGGAAACCTTAACCATGTACACCTTGCAATCCAGCCCCAGATAGCTGCACGCCATGGACAGCGCCGTGCCCCACTGGCCCGCGCCGGTTTCGGTGGTAACACCGGTCAGCCCCTGCTTTTTGGCATAATAGGCCTGCGCGATGGCCGAGTTGAGCTTATGGGAGCCGGAGGTGTTGTTGCCTTCAAACTTATAATAGATCTTAGCGGGCGTTTGAAGCTTTTCCTCCAGGCAATAGGCCCTGACCAGCGGTGCCGGGCGGTACATTTTGTAGAAATTAAGGATTTCCTGCGGGATATCAAAATAAGCCGTGGTATCATCCAGTTCCTGATGCACCAGCTCATCGCAAAAGACCGGCGTCAGGTCATCAAAGGTCATAGGCTTTAACGTGCCGGGATTGAGCAGCGGCGCGGGCTTGTTTTTCATATCCGCCCGCATGTTATACCACTGCTTTGGCATTTCCTCTTCGCTGAGGTAGATCTTGTAAGGGATTTTCTTTTCCGACATATGGTCCACTCCTTTCAAAATAGTGGAAAGCGCGTGGGAACAAAAAACGCCTCTGTCCCCACAGTCTTTGCAGGGACAGAAGCGATCAAAGGCTTCTGCGGTGCCACCCGGCTTGGTACAACAACAGATGTACCCACTCAGCGCATACACATCGATATGCCGGCGCCTGTAACGGAGCGCCCTACCCGGCTTGCTTACTTTTGATTCAGCGCGCCCTCGGAAGGCCATTCGCCTGTGCTTCCCGTACCGCCATCCCACCGCCGGCGGCTCTCTTAAACGTTGCCACGCAGGGTACTTCCCCTTCGTCCTCGGTTTACGGCAACAGATTAGCACACCCCGGCGCCGCTGTCAAGAAAAAAATTGCGCCTTTTCCAAAGTCCAAAATATCCGGCGGCATCATCAGCCGGCCCGCCGGCCAAAGGGATAGAGCCGACCCTTGCGGTTGCCCTGCCCCCCATTGTTTTGCGCAAGCCATGCCCGTTTCCCAATGGCAGGCAGTGGGCACGGCGGCATCGACTTATGGATGGCCCCATCCGCCCGGATAACACGATTATTCCTGGGTTTCCCTGCGGCAGGCCATGCCAGGGCTCAAAGCAAGCGCCCGGCCGCACACACCCGCAGCCGCAGATTATTTTTGCGCCCGGGTCTGCCCGCCCCGGCAATAGCCCATTTCGCTAAGCAGTCGGCCCAGCACCGCCATACGCTCGCCCAGCAGCTCGCCATCGCGGCCCAGGGCGTCCGCCAGCAGGCGGATATCCTCATCGATCTTGTCGTTATCGGTACAGATGGAAAGGGTCATCGCATCGCCCTGCAGGCCAATGCGGTCGATCTCCGGTTTTTGGGCATCATACAGCGCCGGATTGCGGTATGCTTCTTCCTGAAAATACAGCTGGGCGCGGCAGATTAAAATCGCCAGATCCAGCACGCGGTTTAGCGGCATTTCCTCCGACTGGCGGGACCACTTTTCCCCCGTATACCGCCATACCTTGGCCGAAATATCCACACGCCCCCGATCGTTCCACTGGGCCAGGCCCAGCGACAGCCCCTGTGCATCGCCGGTATAGGCATTGCGCCCATCCACCCGGTTATAATTTTCGCACACCACAACCGGCTTGTGCTTGAGTGTTGTAGGAATTTTCATGACAGCCTCTCCTTTTACTAAATTACTAAATTAGTAATTTAGTAAAATTATATGCTTTTCCCATTGCCCTGTCAACCCCTTTTTAAACAATCCGATGGCGGATCGGCCTCAAGGGGCATGGCAGGCCTGCCGGCCTGTTGTATGCCCATGGATACAAGCTGCCCCGCATATGGAATATGCCCGGTTTCCGGCCGGGCGGCAAATGCCTTTTATTTTAAAAAAGGCCGGAAAGCTTTGGCTTTCCGGCCTGTGGAGCTACATTTTATAATTCCCGCGCCAGGGCAAAGGGATTATCCCACCCCGCCCGGTAGGGGCGCAGGGTAACCTCCAGCGTGCGTGGCTGCGTACCCAGACGGTATTGTTCCAGCGGCTGCGGCCCGCAGGAGTTGGAGCCCAGCCCATACTGCGCCGTATCCAGGTGCAGCCAGACAACGCCTTCTTTTTTCAAATCCACCGTATGCTTGGCCTGCGCCAGCTGCATGGCGCTATACGGCGTGGCATTAAAGGAAAAAGCTTTAGCCGATGCCGCCATCAGCCCCAGGCCGCGGATATCGGTTAAAGCGACAAACCTGGCCTGGTGCGCACCGTTTTCCTGCGGGCGGATGTAGGGCACCTGCAGGCCGTCCACAGTATTTTTGTAATACCCAACCGGCGTGGACAGCTGCTTATCCGCATAGTTTTCGTGCGGGCCGCGGCCATACCAGGCTACCTGCTCCTGGCCCGGATCCAACGCCAGGCGCAACCCCAGGCGCGCCGGGGCGGGGCCATCCTTGCGCGGCTCAAACTCCGCCTGGATACGCACGCTGCCATCGGGCAGCACGCGGTATAGGATGTGCGTATAAAGGGCAATTGGCCGGGAATAAGCAGCGCTTGCCAGCCTGGCCTCCAGCACAAAGTCCCCTTCCTCCATCCGCCAATCGGCCTCGATGGCGCGGTGGGAAACCGCCCACAGCCGTTCCTTGGCCCAGGCATTGGCGATGGTATTGCGCGCGTCATCATCGGTCGGCCTGTCGTTATCGGTGGGCGCGCGCCACAGGCAGGGCTCCGGCCCCTGCAAAATCATTTGCTTGCCCGCCAGTTCATAGGCAGTCAGCGCCCCTTCCAGCAGGCTGAAGGTGATGCGGGCATCGCCTGCGCTGACCAGCACCAAATCGCCGGCACATTCCACCGCCACGCAGCCGGGCGCACACAGGGTTCCCGGTTTTCCCTCGGCCAGCACAGCCTGGGCAAAGGCTACCTCGTACCCCGCCGGCGCCCACAGCGTATCCTGCTTTTGCACAAAGCCAACATCCAGCGTGGCAAAGCTGCTGTCGGGCACCTTGGGCAAGGATAGCGCCAAGGCCTTTTCCTGCCCGGCGGGCACATCCAAATTTTCAAGGCTGCCGCCAGCTGCCACGGCGCCGTCCACGCGCACATGCCAAACCGCCCGAAGATCGGTCAAATCGGTAAAAAACCTGCGGTTTTGTACAATCAGCCTGTCCCCCTCCAGCCGGGCACGCGCAGGCTGATAGGCTGCTTTCATCTCCAGCAGGCCGGAGCGCTCGCTGCGGTCGGGCGGGCTGATGCCATCGATGCAGAAATTGCCGTCATTGGGCTGATCGCCAAAATCGCCGCCATAAGCGTAGTAAGCACGCCCATCGTCGGTATGCTGCAGCAGGCCATGGTCCGCCCACTCCCATACGCAGCCGCCCATCAGGCGGGGATAGGCATCGATGGCCTGCCAATAATCCTTTAATTCCCCGGGCCCGTTGCCCATGGCGTGGGCATATTCACACAAAAAGAAAGGGCGCTTTTCATCGGTATCCTGGCCCTGGGCGATAACCTCCGGCACATCGGTATACATGCGGCTGACGATATCCACCACCCCGGCCCAGCCGGCGCGTTCATAGTGGATGGGGCGGGTGGTATCCATGCTGCGGATGGCCCCGGCCATGGCATCATGGTTTTTGCCATAGCCGCTTTCGTTGCCAAGCGACCAGATGATGATGCAGGGGTGGTTATAATCCCGGGCCACCATGCGCACGCCGCGGTCGATAAAAACCTGGCGGTAGATATCCATGTTGGCGATATCATCCCAGCTGCCGGATACATGGCAGCCATGGGCCTCCAGATCGGCCTCATCCAGCACATACAGGCCATAGCGATCGCACAGATCATACCACCGCGGATCGTTGGGGTAATGGGAGGTGCGCACGCAGTTGACGTTATGGCGCTTCATCTGGATGATATCGCGCTCCATATCCTGGAAGGATACCGTATGCCCGGTAACCGGGTTGGTATCATGCCGGTTGACGCCGCGCAATTTAACCGGCACGCCGTTTACCAAAAAGACGCCGTCCTCGATATCCACCCGGCGCAGCCCGGCCGAAAGGGCGGTTGCCTCCACCACCCCGCCCGTTTCATCCAGCAGCGATACCAGCGCCGTATACAGATAGGGGTTTTCACTGCTCCACAGCACAGGTTCCGGCACATCGATGCTGCCCGATGCGGTGCCATCTTCCGCTGCCGGCAGGGCCTGCTCGCCCACCAGCTGTCCGGCTGCATCCAGCAATCGCACGCGCACCGCGCCGCCGCCGGCCACACCGGCCCGCCACGCCAGCGAGGCCCCGCCGCCCCCGCGCGCAACCCGGGGCGTCAGGCGGATATCGGTAAAATAGCGCTCCCCGGTAAAGGTTAAATAGACGCTGCGCCAGATGCCGGACATGCGCCACATATCCTGATCTTCCATATAGGTGCCGTCGGAATACTGCAGCACCTTAACGCAAAGCAGGTTTTCCCCCTCGCACAGCGCATCCGTAATATCAAATTCCGCCGGCATATGCGGCACCTTGGACATGCCGATTTCCCGGCCGTTGACATAAACAAAATAACAGCTGTCCACGCCGTCAAAGGTCAGCGTTACGCGCCCGGCCCCTTGGGGCACGGTAAAGGTGCGCCGGTACAGCCCGGTGGGGTTATCCGTGGGCACATAGGGCGGATCATACGGAATCGGATAGTTTACATTGGTATACACCGGGATGCCATAGCCGTGCATCTGCCAGCAGGACGGTACGGGCAGATCATCCCAGCCGCTGTCATCCATCTGGGGAAAAATAAAATCCTCCGGCGCGTCCTGCGGCCGGGTCAGGTAACAAAATTTCCATACGCCATCCAGCAGCATGCGCCGGGGCGCGGTGCCGCGCAGGGCGCTGCCCTCATCCGCATAGCGAGCAAAGGTGGTATGGGGGCTCAGGCGCCCCCGCTCCAGCACGGCGGGGTTCATCCAATCAGCGGGCATATCAGTCCCTCCCTTATTTGGGTTTCGCTGGCTGTATTGTAGCCGCTGCCGGGGCGGCCCGTCAACCGATGACAGGATGGAAAAGCACCATCGGGCGTTTTTGCATGCCGCCCCGATTGGGCCCCGCCACAGGGGCAGCCCTTTTCTTTGGGGCAAAAATCCTGTATGCTGCCGATAGCCGCCATCCATGCGCCGGGGCCGCCGGCCAACGCCCCTTGCCCCAGCCCCTAAGGAGGGATTTTTATGCTGGATAAAACGCTGCCTTATTATGAAGTTACCATGCTCAAAAAATCGCCCGATACCTACCCCCGGTTTGCCCTGCCGCAGGGCTATCGCCTGTGCGCCATGGGCGATTATCCCGGCCCTTTTGCGCAGGACTGGGCCAGGCTGCTGGTATCGGTGGAGGAAATGCCTACCCTTCAGGAAGGCGTGGCCTATTTTGACCGGGAATTTGGCTGCCGGTTGCAGGAAGCCCGAAAGCGATGCCTGTTTGTGCTGGATGCCGGCGGCCGCCCGGCGGCAACGGCATCCCTATGGCAGGGGGATGAATTGGGGCGCGATCTGCCCCGTATACATTGGGTAGCCACTGCGCCCGCGCACCAGGGCAGGGGCTTGTGCAAAGCGGTATTGACCGGGGTGATGGATTTATACCATACCCTGGGCCTGTCCGGCCCCGTGTTTTTGACCACCCAGACATGGAGCTATAAAGCCATCGGCATCTACCGCACCTTTGGCTTTGAGGCCTGCCCCCACCCCGGCCGCGCGCCGGAAAAAGATGCCCTGGCCTGGGGCCTGATCGGCGATAAGCTGGCCGCATACCGCGGGCCGTCCAAGGTGTAGGCAGGGCCGAAGGCAGCCCCGGCGGCGCACCGTATTTTCCGCATGCAGGCAAAAAAGGGCCCGGCTGTTTACAGCCGGGCCCCATTCATGTATGTTCCAAACACGCAGCGCTTAATATGCCTTGGCAAAGGCCACCATGTGCTTGGCCTTTTTACCGCACACCACGCAGGTATCGCAAAGGTGCTCCTGCTCAAAGGGAATCGCGCGGGCGGTAGCGGTGGTTTTCTGCTTGATGGCATCCTCGCACGCCTGATCGCCGCACCACATGGCTTTGACCATGCCGGTTTGCACGCCGGCTTCCAGCTGCTCCATGGTGGTGGCGCAGGTGGTGTGCGCCTCCCGCAGGGCCAGCGCTTTTTGGTACAACCCATCGTGCACGCTTTGCAGCAGCTGCCGGATGGTATCGGCCAGGCCCTCGATGGGGCTGGTGGTCTTTTCCAGCGTATCGCGGCGCACCAGCGTTACCTGGCCGGCAGCCAGATCGCGCGGGCCCACCTCGATGCGCACGGGCACGCCCTTCATTTCCCATTCGTTAAACTTCCAGCCGGCGGAATAATCGCGGTCATCCACCTGCACGCGGATGCCGGCATCGGCCAGCTGTGCCCGGATGCCCTCGGCAGCCTCCAGCACGCCGCCCTTGTGCGCGGCGATGGGCAGGATAACCGCCTGGATGGGCGCCACACGCGGCGGCAGCACCAGGCCGCGGTCGTCCCCATGCACCATGACCAGCGCGCCGATCAGGCGGGTGGAGGTGCCCCAGGAGGTTTCGTGCACATACTGCATCTGGCCGTTTTCATCCTGGAAGCGGATATCAAAGGCCTCCGCAAAGTTGGTGCCAAAGTTATGGGAAGTGCCCGATTGCAGGCTTTTTCCATCCTGCATCATGGCCTCAATGGTATAGGTAGCGCGTGCGCCCGCAAACTTTTCCTTTTCGGTTTTCTGCCCGGCCAGCATCGGGATGGCCAGCACATTTTGTGCAAACTCATAATAGGTGTTGAGCATGCGCATGGTTTCTTCCTGTGCCTCGTCCGCCGTGGCGTGGATGGTATGCCCCTCCTGCCACAAAAACTCGCTGGTGCGCAGGAAGGGACGCGTGCTTTTTTCCCACCGCACAACGGAGCACCACTGGTTATACAGCATGGGCAGGTCGCGGTAGGATTGCACCCATTTGGCGTACATGCTGCAAAAGAGGGTTTCACTCGTCGGCCGGACCAGCAGCCGCTCGGACAGCTCCTCGTTGCCGCCATGGGTTACCCACGCCACCTCCGGCGCAAAGCCCTCGACATGCTCGGCCTCCTTGCGCAGCAGGCTTTCGGGAATGAGCAGCGGGAAGTAGCAGTTCTGGTGCCCGGTGGCCTTAAAGCGGCCGTCCAACTCCGATTGGATAAGCTCCCAAATGCGGTAGCCGTAGGGCTTGATGACCATAAACCCGCGCACCGGCGCGTAATCGACCAGATCGGTCTTTAAAATAACATCGGTATACCACTGCGCAAAATCACGATCGCGCGGGGTAATTTCCTGTACAAAGCCCTTATCCTGCTTGGCCATGTTGTTTCCTCCTTCTTGATGCGGCGCCCAGCCGTTGCGCCCATACATGCCATGCGCAAGGCCGCCTTGGTAAATAAAAAAGCCCCTGCATGCAACATGCAAGGACGATTTTACCCGCGGTACCACCCTGCTTGCCCGACAGGGCCAGCTTGATACCCCTTCACGCGGGGCAAACGGCCGGCTTGATGCAGCGCTATGCTGCGGTTTGCCGGCAGCTCGCGGGTGGGAAGCCAGCCTACCGCCACCCCCGTTTCAGCACCGGCATCCCATTCCGGCGGGGGCTCTCTTGGACGGCGCAGCGGACGTGGCCCGTTCACAGCCATTTGTATTAGTATATCCTGCCGCCCGCCCCAATGCAAGGGGGAAAACGGCATAAAAATGCTTGTCATACAGGAAAAACAGCGCCAAACGGCGGCCAAGTGGGCCGGCGGGCATAAATTCCCCGCCCTATCAAGCAGGCATGCCCGCGCCTTTTTATACTTTGGCGCCGCCATGCCTATCCGGCTTTGCCGGGGTTTGCATGCAGATTTTTGTGCGCCTTTGGGGCCTGGCGGTTAACCCAGTTTGGCTTTTTTAAATGGATTTTTCCTTGCATTTGCAAGGCCGGTTATGCTATACTTGGTTTTGCGTCCTTGCCCTGTACGCGATGCAGGGCCTAAAGTCCAAAAGGAGGTGAAGGGCATGAACCCCTATGAAGCGTTGTACATCTTCAAGCCCGACATGGAGGAGGAAACCCGCAAAACGCTCGTAGAAAGGTTTTCTACCATTGTTACCGCCGGCGGCGGCCAGGTAGAAAAGATCGACGAGTGGGGCAAGCGCCGTCTGGCGTATCCCATCCAGTTTCTTAACGAGGGTTACTATGTACTGATGACATTCAGCGCCCCGGGCGAGTTGGTTCACGAGTTGGAGCGCAACCTGCAGATCAACGAAAACGTCATCCGTTACTTGGTCACCCGTACCGACGACTAATCGGGAGGCTTATACATTATGAACAAAGCCATCCTCATTGGCAACCTGACCCGCGATCCGGAGCTGCGTACCACGCCGTCCAACATTTCGGTGTGCACGTTTACCGTGGCGGTCAGCCGGCCGTTCACCAACCAAAATGGGGAGCGCGAGGCCGATTTTATCCCCGTGGTTGTCTGGCGTACCCAGGCGGAAAACTGCGCCAAATACCTGCGCAAAGGCAGCAAGGTGGCCGTTTGCGGCCGCATCCAGGTGCGTTCCTATGACGCCCAGGACGGTTCCAAGCGCTATGCCACGGAAGTGGTAGCCGACGAGGTTCAGTTCCTGAACTCGGCCGGCGAAGGCGGCCCCCGCATGGCGCCAACGCCCGTTGCCCCGTCCACACCGGCGCCGGCCGGCATGCAGGCCATCGATGAGGACGACCTGCCGTTCTGATTCTACAATTCAGGAGTTTGCTTCCTGATGACCATTGTTTAAGGAGGGATACCCATGGCCGAAGAACGCGAAGGGCGCGAGTTTCGTCGCCCCCGTGGCCGCCGCCCCCGCCGCAAGGTGTGTGCGTTTTGTGTAGATAAAGTCGAGCATATCGATTATAAGGATCTTCCCCGCCTGCGCCGTTATCTGAACGAGCGCGGCAAGATCGTTCCCCGCCGCGCGACGGGCACCTGCGCCAAGCATCAGCGCCAGCTGTCCATCGCCATCAAGCGCGCCCGTCAGGTTGCGCTGCTGCCCTACACGATGGAATAAGGCAGCCCATATAAAGGACGCAGGCCGCCCCCAGCCCGGGGGCGGTTATTTTTTAGCCCGCATGGCACCTGTCCGGCACATGGCCATGCCTGCGCAGGATACCGGGAAAACACGCGATGTTTTCCCCTTTTGGCAGGCGCCGTGCAGCCTGTTTTTCCGGCAAGGGGGCGCCTGTTTCCCACGCCCTGGGGGGCACGCCCTTGCCATTTGGCGATCATTTCCCAGGGTTGACAGGGTATTCCGCGGCATTTTATAATGAAATATTGCCAGAATTATCAAGGGGGCACCAACATGGCCTTAACGCGTACATTCGATGAAGTAAACGAAAAAATCGCCTCGGGCAAGGCTGCCGTCTTTACGGCGGAAGAGCTTATCGCCCTTGTCGCCGAGCAGGGGGAGGACGCCGCGCTTAAAAAGGTGGATGTGGTTACCACCGCTACCTTTGGCGCCATGTGTTCCTCCGGCGCGTTTTTAAACTTTGGTCACTCGCAAACGCCCATCCGCATGGGGCACATCACGCTAAACGATGTGGAAGCCTATGGCGGCCTGGCCGCGGTGGATACCTACATCGGCGCCACGCAGCCTTCCGATACCCGGGGCATGGAATATGGCGGCGCCCATGTTATCGAGGATCTGGTGGCGGGCAAAACCATTCGCCTGAAAGCCTCCAGCTATGGTACCGATTGCTACCCCACCCGCGAGGTGGAGGCCGATATTTCGCTGGATACCCTCAACCAGGCCTATTTGTATAACCCGCGCAACCTGTATCAGAATTATTCCGCTGCCACCAACACAACCGAGCGCACGCTGCACACCTACATGGGCACGCTGCTGCCCAATATGGCCAACATCACCTACTCCACCTCGGGCGAACTTTCCCCGCTGCTTAAGGATCCCAAGCTGCGCACCATCGGCGTGGGCACGCACATTTTCCTGGGCGGCGGCGATGGCTATGTTGCCTGGGAGGGCACGCAGGCCACCTTTGGCCACGAAGATGTAGGCGAGGATGGCACGCGCGATTTTGGCTGCACGCTGGCCGTTATCGGCGATCTGCGCGGCATGTCCCCCCGCTACCTGCGCGGGGCCACTTATGAAAAATACGGCTGCACGCTGTATGTGGGCATCGGCATTCCCATCCCGGTACTGGATGCGGAGCTGCTGCACGATTTGGCCCGCCCCAACAGCCAGCTGTACACCCGCGTGTTTGATTACTCCGTCCCCTCGCGCTCGCGGCCTGATTTTGGCCTGGTCAGCTACGCCCAGCTGCGCAGCGGCCGGGTGGAGGTTGCCGGGAAATCCATCCCGACGGCGCCGCTGTCCAGCCTGTCGCGCGCACGGGAAATCGCTTCGCTGCTAAAGGAAAAGGTATCCTCCGGCGCCTTTATGCTGCAGCAGCCCATGCTGCCCATTCCCCACCATACAACCAAGGGCCTGAACACCCTGAAGGAGGTATAATCATGGCCAGCATGACCGTTTCTTTGGTTTACCCGCCCGAGCATACCGATCTGCCCATCATCTACCGCCTGGTGCAGGATTATCACCTGGTGTTCAGCATCCTGCGGGCGGAGGTTGGCCCCGGCAAAGTGGGCCGGCTGACGCTGGCGCTGACCGGCCAGCCGGAGCAGCTGCAAAGCGGCCTCCATTATCTGGAGGAGCAGAGCATCACGGTAAGGCCGCTTAAAAAAACCGTGCTGTGGAACCAGGAAAAATGCGTCCACTGCGGCGCGTGCACGGCGGTTTGCCCCTCCGGCGCGCTGACGATGGGCAACGATGCCCAGCTGCGCTTTACCCCGGAAAACTGCCTGGCGTGCGAAATGTGCCTGCATGCCTGCCCGCTTCGGGCCATGGATGTAGACCTGTTTGCCCAAGACGATGTTTGAGCCGCGTACCTACCGGCGCAATCATGCGCCGGAGGGCCTTGTAGCTTTTACTTTAAAAGAAGGGGAAAGCGATCTGTATGTGGCCGCCACGCGCTCCCTCAAGCCGCAGGCTTTGCCCCTTTTGCACGAGGCGCGCGCGCAGCTGACCGATTACCTTGCCAGCCATCCCGCCTTTTTAACCGCCCTTTCCCCCCTGCCTGATGATCCCTTTGCGCCTGCGCTTGTTCGCAGCATGCTGGGTGCGGCGCTGCTGGCCGGCGTTGGCCCGATGGCGGCGGTGGCCGGGGCGATTGCCCAGCACATCGGCCGCGGCCTGCGGGTGGAGGAAACCATCCTGGAAAACGGGGGCGATCTGTATCTGCGGCTGGCGCGGCCGCGCGCTGCGCTGATTGACGCCGGGCCGCATTCCCCCTTTGCCGGCAGGTTTGCCATTGAGGTGGGGCCGGGTGAATGGGGGCTGTGTACCTCCTCCGGCACGCGGGGGCATTCGCGCTCCTTTGGCCATGCCGATGCCGCGGTCGTGCTGTGCCACGATGCCGCGCTGGCCGATGCCGTGGCCACCGCCCTTGGCAACCGCATTGTCGTGCCCGGGGATGTCGGGCCTGCCGTGGAATGGGCGCTGTCGATACCCGGGGTGACCGGCACATTGGGCATGATTTTAGACCAGGTTGCCCTGGCCGGCGATATCCGCTTGCGCCCCGCCACCTGAAAAGAAAATAAGCATCAGGCTTTAGCCGCTGCATGGGCCATCCCGATCGGGGATGGCCCTTTAAATATAGACCGCCAGGGGCCCCTGGGTTTTCCCTGCGGCCGATGAAAAAAAAAACCAACGCCGGGCGGCCGTCAGCCGGGCCTGTTCCAGGCGTATCCGGCCAAAGCAGCCTGCCCGTCCCTGGCCGGCTTATAGGGAATGCGGTGGCAATATCTTTTTATGCCATGGACAGGCGCCTCGGCATCTGGTATACTGGCTTTACAGAAATCGGTAAAGGAAGAAGGTTTGATGGCATGGCGCTAAAAGATGGCATGGTAGATGGGCTGCTTTATAAAAACGGCTGGCGCACGGTTGGCCCCGGCGGCGGCGGCGCGCAGTTTTATCCCGGCATCAGCCATTTCAACACGGATCACATGATGGTATTTTGCGATATGTCCGCCAGCTACATGACGCTGGACGGCGGCAAAAACTGGACGGATATGAGCCTTAAAGCCAAGGGTTCCTCCGTTTATTTTGATCCAAACGATCCCGATGTGGTCTATGTCGGCTCTACGGGTTTGTATAAATCCACGGATAAAGGCCGCCACTGGGCGTTCATCCTGCCCGCAGCGAGCGATATCGTGGGCGAAACCTACTCCGGTGACGAAGCCTCCCATCTGTTTTTAACCAAAGGCGAATGGCCGGGCGGCGTTATCGAGGGTGTAGCCGTCAACCGCAAGGATTCCAACCAGATTGCCGTGGCGCTGGCGCGCGCGCGCAAAAGCGATGCCTATGGCAACACCATGTTTGTCTACCTGACGATGGACGGCGGCAAAACCTGGCGCCGCACGCAGGATAAGATCGAAGGCAACCGTTACCGCCGCCTGTATTTCGATCCCGCGGCCCCGGCGGATTGCCCCAAGCTGTACGCATTTTCCGATAAAGCCATCTACAGCGTATGTGGCTGCAGCATGAAGGTTACCCCCATCGCGCTGCCCGAGGGCGCCAGCGATGTCTTTTCGGCCGATGCCGGCATGGACAAGGCAACCGGCAAAGCCGTGCTGTATTTTATCAGCGTCGATCCCGCGCCGGAAAAGGGCCGTTTCCACAAGCACCTGTGGCGCTCCATGGATATGGGGGGCAGCTGGCAGCAGCTGGATTATGGCTACCCCTCCTCCGCCGGCGGCGTGCCGGATGGCAAGCAGCTGGCCTGCTGCGAAAGCGATGCCTCCGTCATTTACCTGTCCGTCTACCGGGACCGCGGCTTTGATCCCGCGCTGCAAAACTATGAAGGCGTTAAAAAATCCTGCGATATGGGCGCCACCTGGCAATGGGTGCTGCCCATCGATAACGATTTCCCGGCCAACTTTGAAAAAAGCTGGATGGAAATCCACTATGGCTATACCTGGCCGGAACCGCCTATCTGCATGACGGTGGCGCCCAACAACCCCGATGTGCTGCTGTATACCACCTTTGGCACCAGCGCGCGCACGGTGGACGGCGGAAAGAACTGGCAATCCACCTATTCCGAAACACTGCCGGACGGCTCCTCCATTGGCCGCGGGCTAGAGGTTACCACCTGCTACGGCGTGCATTTTGATCCGCACAACCGCGATAACATGATGATTTCCTATACGGATATCGGCCTGTTCCGTTCCGAGAACGGCGGGCGCAGCTGGATTCATTCCATCCAGGGCATTCCCAAGCTTTGGCGCAACACCTGCTATTGGCTGACGTACGATCCCGAGGTTCCCGGCCGCGTCTGGGGCGCCTGGGGTATTCCGCACGATTTGCCGCGCTACAAGCTGTTCCGCAACAATGGCTTTGAGGCCAATCCCCAGCACCGCAACGGCGGCATCGCCAAATCCGATGACGGCGCGGCCCATTGGCAGGTTTCCAACACCGGCATGGATGAGCATGCGGTTTCGACCTGCATCCTGCTCGACCCGACCTCCCCTGCCGGCAAGCGCACGCTGTATGCTACCGCCTGCGGCTACGGGGTATACAAATCCACCGATGACGGCGCCACATGGGTAACCATGAACAACGGCCTGGGCGATAACCTGTACAGCTGGAAAATTTTCCGCCGCGAAAGCGACGGCGCGCTGATCCTGCTTAACATGCGGGCCGAGCGCGAGGGCAAGCTGGTGGAAGGCGAAATGTACATTTCCTTCAACGGCGCCGAAAGCTGGCAGAAGATTGCCCTGCCCGAGGGCACCAACGCCCCCAACGACCTGGCCATGGATCCCCGCCATCCCGACCGGCTGTACCTGGCCTGCTGGCCATATGATATCGATCAGCGTGCCCAGCATGGCGGCGTATACCGCACGGATGATCTGGGCAAGACCTGGCGCCGCCTGCCCCTGCCCGAGGGTGTGGAATACACCTATGGCGTAACGGTGGACGATCAAAACCCCGACACCGTGTTTACCGTGGATTTCCAGCAAAACTGCCACCGCAGCGACGATGGCGGCAACACCTGGTACCGGGTTGCCGGATACTGCTTTAAGTGGGGCCATAAGGCTTTTGTCGATCCCTATAACCGGGATTACATCTATATCACCACCTTTGGTTCCAGCGTATGGTATGGCCCGGCCAAGGGCAACGGCCTGCCGTATGAGGATATGCTGCCCATGGTATAACCCTTGTGCCGGCCCATGATGGGGCCGCACGGCGCGGCATATTTCAAAGAAGGGGCGGCCCCGGGCCGTCCCTTCTTTTTTGCTGTGCCAGGCCCTGCCATGGTCCGTCTGCCCGCCTGATGCTTTTTCCATGCCATGGGCTTTTGCTTTTGCCCAAGCCGGCGTATACTGCTGGCAGTTCTTTTAATCGGCCAAGGAGGATGCCTTATGCCCCCTATCTCGCCTTTACACCCACGCATCTATATCCGGGCCCGTCAGGATGCCCCCGGAACCGGGTTGACACTGGACGCCCTTCGCGCCCGCATAACCGACAAGCGCTATGCCGCGCTGCTTGACCGCCTGCCCGGGCGCGGCAAGGGCGAAGGCCTATGCTCCACCGCGCTGCGTTACCTGCTGTACGGCGATGTTGCCGATGCCCTGTATGTGGGGGAGCGCATCGCCGCGGCCGCGCTTGATGGGCACGAGCATACCGCCGATGCCGGCCATGCCTGCGATGTGGCGGTTTCCTTTGATTGGGTGGCAAACGCCCTTCCGGCCCATCTGCGCAATGCCTGCCTGCGCAGCCTGGCTGCCATGGCAGACGCCTTTGAAAAGGCGCTGCGCCATCCGTCCATCCAGCATAATTACACCTATGTTTCCCTGCAGGCGCTGTGTACCCTGGCCATGGCGCTGTCCGGCGAGGGGCAGGGCGGCGATGGCACCGCCCAGGCCTGCCTGGGGCTGATCGACAGCCTTTTAACCGGCCCCGGCGGCATGTTTGAAACGCTGCGCAACAAGGGCGGCACCTGGGGCGAGGGCAACCATTACAGCCCTTATGTGGTGTTCCATCCCTTTTTATACGCCGTTAAAGCGCTGGATACCGCCGGGGATTTTGGTTATTTTGCGCGCATCCGGCGGGAATTTGGCGATTTTTTGCCCCAGATGGCGCGCTTTATCATCATGAATTTCCGGCCCGATTTTACCATGGAGCGCATCGGCGATACCAACTGGAACCGCCCCCACCCGGCGGGCACGGTGCTGTTTCCCACGCTGGCGCTGCTGGCCGGCCAGCTGGAGGGGGAGGCCTGCGGGCAGCTGCATGCCTTTATGCGCGATTTGATGCGCGCGCATGGCCCGGGCGCGGTTGGCAGCCATGCCATTTGGCAGATGCTGATTTTTTATGATGCCGGCATGCCCGATACCCCCGGCTATGAAGCACTGCCCTTAACCCTTCGCAGCGCGCCGGGCGGCCAGCAGCAGCTGGTATGGCGCAGCGGCTGGCAAACGGACAGCACCATGATTACCCTGACCTGCGGCGAGCATATTACCGATCACCAGCATTTCGATCAGGGCAATTTGCTGATTTATAAAAAAGGCGCCCTGCTTGTTGACAGCGGCGGATACTCTCGCATGTACAATAACCATTGGCAAAACTATGCCTGCCGCACGCTGGCGCACAACACCCTGCTTGTGCACGATGCGCAGCAGCAGCCCACCCCGGGCATCGATGGGGTTTTACTTGCGCCCGATGGCGGGCAGCGCGTCATCCGCAGCACCCAATCGGATGCCGATTGGCCCGCCTATGAGGCGACGCGCCGCCAGGCAAACCTGTCCACCGCCTATCTGGCCCTGCAAGGCGAAGGGCCGGGCTGGCGGTATGCAGCCGCCAACCTGACGCAGGCCTATGGGGATGCGGCCCGGCAGGTCTGGCGCACGCTTTTGTACCTGGAAGCGCCCGATGTGCTGCTTGTGCGCGATACCGTGCTGGCCGAGCGCCCCGTGGACAGCCAGGTGCTTTTTCACTTTGAGCAGCAGCCGCAGGTGGCGGGCGTGCCTGCGCCCATTGGCGTTACCGGGTATCAGGGCCGCCCCACGATCCGGGCCATCCGCACCGGGCAGGCCCCGCTGGCGGGAATGCCTTTACATTATGATGGCGCGCTGCACCTTACGCCGCTTTTTCCGCTGGATGCCAGGGTATATACCGTTGGCGGCGAGGGATACCGCTTTTATAACCGCTATACCCAAACCGATTATCCACCCGAGCAGGCGGAGCAGGCCTTTGTGCTTCACCCGGTGCGCGAAAGCGGCTGCTGGCGCGCAGAGATCGGCACGCCGGAGCCCTGCCTGCGCGCGGAATACCTGACGGCGCTTCAACTGGCCGCCACGCAGGATGCACCTTATTCCATCCGGCCCCTGACCGCCGATTTTGGCCGCATGCAGGGCGCCATCATTGAAGCGGGGAACACCTGCTATGTGGCGATGTTTCCCTCCGGTCAGCGCGCCATTGACGAGCCCGCCTTATCCCCCATCCGCTATACCTGCGATACCCCGTTTGCCGCGCGCCACATCCTCTGCGGGCTTTGCCCTTCCTATCCCCTGCGCCTGACGCTGGATGGCCTGACGGGCGAGCGGCTGGTGCCTTCCGCCCAGGGCGTTGTCTGCTTTGAGGTTGCCGCCGGATGCCACAGCTGTGTGCTGACGCCCGCGCTGTAACCCCCGGTGCCGCCAAAAGCAGCCATCCGCGCCCCATGCACCGGGGGCGGACAGATATTTCCGGCATGCCCTACGTGGCCGCATCATCCGCCAGGGCCGGCCCGGCCTTTTGGCCCGGGCTTCAAGCGGTATATGGCTGGCCCGGCGCCGGTGCATGCGGTATAATGATGGCACCGGCCGGCCCTCATGCCCGCGCCTGCCGCCATTTTTTGCCGGTGCCGCGCAGGGGCAGCGGCAAAGGCCCGGAACAGGTGCCGGCGGCAAGCGCCCATCACGGCGCAGGCGGCTGGATTATCCCCGGGAACAAAAAGCCCCGCGTTTTTGCTGCCCTGTGCAGGCAGCGCCTGATATACCAAGGAGGAATTGCCATGTCCAACCACCCCATCATGCTGGATGAAATCCGTCAGCAGCCCCAGGTGCTGAGGCGGGCCTTTGAGGAAAACGCCCCCATCATCCGGGAGCTGGCCCAGCAATTTATTGCCCATCGCCCCACGCTGATCGCCTTTTGCGCGCGCGGCTCCAGCGAACATGCCTGCCTGATGGCGCGTTACCTGTTTGAAACATACGCCGGGGTGCCCACCACGGTGATAAACCCCTCAGTATATACGCGCTACGGTGCGCCCGTCAACTTTAAAGGGGCGTGGATGATCGGCGTCAGCCAATCGGGCGGCGCGGCGGATGTCGCCCATGTGCTGGGCCAGGCAGGCCGCAGCGGGGCGCTGACCCTATCCATCACCAACGCGCCCGATTCCATCGTGGAAAAGGCGGCCCTGCACCGCATGCACTGCTGCTGTGGGGAGGAAAAATGCGTAACCGCCACCAAAAGCTACCTGTCCCAGGCGGCGCTTATGGCCGCGCTGGCAGCGGCCTGCGGCGAGGGGCTCAAAGCCGATATCGATGCTCTGCCCGGCGCTGTGGAGGCCGCCCTTGGCCTGGAGGATCAGGTTATCGCCGCTGCCCGGCAGCTGGCCGGGCATGAGGAAATTTTCCTGCTGGCGCGCGGCCATGCCTCCACCGTGTGCAAGGAAATGGAACTGAAATTGCAGGAAGCCTGCGCCATCCATGCCCATGGCTACGCCGTCAGCGATTATATCCACGGCCCCTTTGCGCTGACCGGCCCGCGCATGGCCTATATCATGATTGCGGCTGATCCGGCTACCGATGAGGAAACGCTGGCGCTTTACCAGCGCATGAAGGCAGAGCGCGGCATAAAGGCCCTGGGGATCGGGCCGGCAAAACAGGCCGGGCAGTTTGACAGCGCCATCGTGCTGCCCGATCATCTGACCGGTTTGCCCGGCACCTTTGCAGCCGCCGTTATTTTGCAGCTGCTGACCTGCCACATTGCCCTGTGCCGCGGCCTTAATCCCGATCATCCGGAAGGGGTATCCAAGCACACGGTAACATTGTAGCGCCGATAACGCCCCCGGAGCCCCGCGCATACTCATCCAAGCGGGCCATAGGCTATACCGCCTTTTATAAAGGGCGATGCAGGGGCCTCCCCCCTCTGGCGGATGGCCGTTTGCCCAAAAGTATGGGCATGCTGCGGCGCTTTAGGGCCCACCGGGCCACACACAACCGCAGGCACCCCGCATTGCGTGCCAATGATCTGCCCCTTTGCCCTATGCAAAGGGGCATTTGGTTTGCCTTCCCCCGGGCGGGCCGCACCTGCGGCAGCGCTTTGGCGCATGGCCTTGGCGTGCATTCTGCCATTTTCCGCACATGGCGGCCGCTCCAAGCGCTTACGGCAAGGCGCCTGTGCGGCCATTTTTCTTCTTGCAGGCGCCCCCGGATTTTCGTATAATAAACCGTTGCACGGGGCGCAAACGCTTGTATCGGCTGCGCCCATGGGTTTGATATGGCCCGGTTTTCCCGGGCGGCATGCTGCACAAAGGAGCGGTAAACATGGCAATCAACATCGGCATCATGGGATATGGCAACCTGGGGCGCGGCGTGGAATGCGCCATCCGGCAAAACCCCGATATGCGCCTGGCGGCGGTTTTTACCCGCAGGGCGCCGCAGAGCATTTCCCTTCAAACACCGGGCGTTCCCGTTTTACCCGCCGATCAGGCGCAGAGCATGGCTGGCGATATCGATGTCATGATCCTGTGCGGCGGCAGCGCTACCGATCTGCCCGTTCAAACCCCCCAGCTGGCCCGCACCTTCCATGTGGTGGACAGCTTCGATACCCATGCCAACATTCCCGCGCACTTTGATGCCGTTGATGCGGCGGCAAAGGCAGGCGGCAAGGTGGGCATTATCTCCGTGGGCTGGGACCCGGGTTTGTTTTCGCTGACGCGCGTGATCGCCGGCGCCATTTTGCCCCAGGGGCAGGATTACACGTTCTGGGGTAAGGGCGTCAGCCAGGGGCATTCCGATGCCATCCGCCGGGTAGAAGGCGTGCTGGATGCCCGGCAATATACCGTGCCGGTGCCCGAGGCGCTGGAGCGCGTACGCTCCGGGGAAAACCCTGCGCTTACCACCCGCCAGAAGCATACCCGGGAATGCTTTGTTGTAGCCAAGGAAGGCGCCGATCTGGCCCGCATCGAGCACGAGATCAAGACCATGCCCAACTATTTTGCCGATTACGATACAACCGTTACCTTTATCAGCCAGGAGGAGATGGCACGCGACCACAGCGGCATTCCCCATGGCGGATTTGTTGTGCGAAACGGCGTTACCGGCCTGGATGGGCAAAACACCCATACCATCGAAACCCGCCTGCGCCTGGATTCCAATCCGGAGTTTACCTCCAGCGTGCTGGTGGCTTACGCGCGCGCGGCCTACCGGCTTGGACTGCAGGGGCAAAGCGGCTGCCGCACGGTGCTGGATATCGCCCCCGCGCTGCTCTCCCCCTTAAGCGGTGAGGAGCTTCGCGCACACTTTGTATAACAGGCACCAACAAAAAGCCAACAGGCGCAGCGGCATGAACCGCTGCGCCTGTTATTGTATTGGCAAATTCGCTGTGATATACTAAAAAAGTAAATAAGCTTGAATTTACGGAGGAAAATTTAATGTTCAGAGCAGTTCGCAAAAAGAAAAATGAAATCAGTATAGATGCGGCAAAAGAGCTGCTTCGTTGTTGTCGCCGCGGCATTTTGGCAGTTAATGGTGATAACGGTTATCCCTATGCGATACCGATAAATTATCTGTATGATGAAGGCGCACAGAAGATTATTTTTCATGGAGCAAAAGCAGGTCATAAGGTGGATGCTTTGAAAGCATGTGACAAGGTTTGCTTTACTACTTTCGGCAATGAAAGCATAAAAGAAGAAGAAGCGTGGGCACCGTTTCTTCAAAGTGTGGTTGTCTTTGGCCGGTGCCATTTAATCGAAAATCGGGAAGATACGATCAAGCTTGTAAAGCAGTTTGCGCTAAAGTATTATCCTGATGAAAAAATGGTAGATGAAGAAGCAGCCTTATCCGGAAGGGAGGTTCAGATGTTTGAAATCGAAATAGAGCACCTTAGTGGAAAAAAAGTACAGGAGCGATAAATTCCAGTTTATTAAGCAGGCAAAAAACGCACTTGTATACTCTCCTATCGCCAGTATCGTGCGATGTGATATCTTGCAGCGCACCATCTCCCCTTTACGCAAGGGAGCCCCGGCTTTCCCCGCGCCAGCCTGTCATATAAAAATCCCCCGGATGCTCACAGCATACGGGGGATTTTCTGTTTTACGGACGGCGCCCAAGGTGCCCCGGCCTACATGCGCGCCTTAAACAAATCCTTCAGCTTAAGGCGCTGGCCATAGTGCAGCACAGAAACCGTATACAGCCGGATGGATACCGCGGCGATGGCAACGATGGATACCAGCAAAATCGCCATCGAACAAATGATATCCCCGGTGGGCACGGCCTCGTTCAAAAGCCTGAAGGGGATGACAAAGGGCGATGTAAAGGGTACCCAGGTGGCGATTGCTTTAAGCGTGCCGCCGCCCGGCAAAATTGCCCCGAAGTAGGCAATATAAAACGAGAGCATGGTAATCATCATCACCGGGGTCAGGGCGGCATTGATATCCTCCGTGCGGCTGACCGTTGCCCCGCAGACGGAATTGAGCAGGGCGTACAGGGCAAACCCCAGGATAAAGTAAGCCAGCAGCAACAGGGTGCTTGGAACCGTCAGCACGCTAAAATCAAGGCTCATTCCGCCGATAACCAGCCCGCCCGGCAAAATAACCGTAACGCCGATGACGCCTACGATCAAAAAGATAACCAGCTGAAACAGCCCCAGCGCCCCCATCGCCAGGCATTTGCCCAGCAGGATATGGCAGGGTTTGGCGGATACCACCAGCGTTTCCATGACGCGCGAGGTTTTTTCCGATGCCACGGACATAGCCACCCAGTAGCCATACATATAGATGGCAAAAAACATGACCATGGTAATGACAATGCCCAGTATATAGCCGGGAAGCTCCATTTTACCCAAGGTAATCATATCCACCTCGGGCTGGGCCGCGGCCAGCGCCGCCACATCCGCCGGCACGCCGATGGCTTGCAGGGTGCCGGATACATAGATATTTTTAACCGTCTGCCCGATCGCGTCCACCGGCAGGGAGGACATAAAGCTTTTGGCATAAAACGTCATTTGGGGCAGGCCCTGCGTTTTTTCAAGCACCAGGGCAGACAGCTGCTCCTCCTTGGCAATGCGCTGGCGGATATCCTCCAGCTGCGCGGCGGGGGCAGGCACAAAACCAATGCTTGTAAAGCCGGCGCTCAGCACCTCCTCCAAGCCGGGCATGACGCCGCCTTCATCGATAATATAGCAAATATTGCTGCGCTCCGCCCCTTCCGGCGGCAGGGGTTCTTCTTCCTTATCCGCAAAAAAATTGGGGATAACGCACAAAACCAGCAAAATAACGCACACCAGGATGGTGGATACCAAAAATGTTTTTTTGCGCAGGCCTTCCCTGAAGGTAAAGCCAAAGACCGTGGCGATGGTTTTCATACCGCTTCCTCCTCCCCTTGCTGCTGGCGAACGCTGCGCACAAACAATTCGTGCAGCGAGGGCATGCGGATTTCATAGCGCTCCGGATAAATGCCATTGTCCACCAGCGCCTTTAAAAATGCCTGCGCCTGGGCATCGCCGGCAATGCCAAAGGCATAGCCATCGGGCTTTTTTTCTTCCAGCTTAAGCCCCATGCCGGCAGCCAATGGCGTAATATCCTGCCCGCAGGATACAAATAAATGGGTATGCCCATAGGAGGATTTAATCTCGTGTAGGCTGCCCGAAAGCAGGGTATGCCCACGGTTTAACAGCACGATGTGGCGGCAATATTCTTCCACCGTAGCCATCTGATGGCTGGACAGCACGATGTATTTACCCTCCGCCTCCAGCTCGCGAAAAACATCGCGGAAAACATCGGTATTGATGGGATCCAGGCCGCTGAAGGGCTCGTCCAAAAAGAGCAGCTGCGGATCATGCACCAGGGAAGCGATCAGCTGCACCTTTTGCTGGTTGCCCTTGGACAGCGCTTCGGCACGGACGTTGCGGTATTCCGTAATGCCCAATCGCTCCAGCCAGCGTTCCGTGGCCGCGCGCGCCTTATCCTTTGGCATGCCGCGCAGCATACCAAAGTAGATAAGCTGCTCGGCAACCGCAACCTTGGGGTACAGGCCGCGCTCCTCCGGCATATAGCCCACGCGCACCTCATCCCGGTTAAACGGGCGGCCATCCCACAGGATATCCCCTGCATCCTTTTCCAGCACGCCCAGGATCATACGGATGGTTGTTGTTTTCCCGGCCCCATTGGTGCCGATCAAGCCAAAGATTTCCGGCGATGGAATTTCAAAGCTGATGCCATCCACCGCCTTGCGCTCGCCAAAGGATTTGCTGACCCCACGAACGGTAAGCGCCACGTAAATGCCCCCTCCCCATGCAAGTGCCGCCACCGGGCGGCCGTCCCCTCCATTATCCATGGAGGCTTTACCCTGTCAAGAAAAGGCGGTGAAAAACTATCAAGCGTGCGCTTAATCCCCCCATTTGGCCTATCAAGCCATCATATGGGCCGTTTATCGCGCAGCATTTCTTTTGTAAAAGCTTTTCCCTTCTGCTTTTTATCCACCGGCAAAAGCCATGCCCGGCAAAGCGTATGGGGGGATTATTGTTCCCCGGCAACGCCCCCTATTGCCGCGCAGCGGGAGATGGATGCCGCCGTGCGTACCGGATAAATCATATTTGCAGGGCCGGCAGACAGGCGGGCGCTTTTGCCCCCCATTGCCCTCAATCCCCAAAGGCCCAAAATTATCAAAAAAGCGCCCACTACCGTTAAAGCAATTCCCTTTTTCATAAAGCTTTCCCTTCTTTACCGTTAGCGCCAAGTTCGATAGCATAATCCAATATTCGCAATTATTTATGAATATTGGATTATACCATTATGGTGCCGAAGAAAAGCTTATGCATGCATAAAAGAGAATATGCCAATTTAGGGAAAAGAAAACTTTGGGTATTCCAATTTGCACAACCCGCCGGCCCCAAATACGCCCGGCAGGCCGCCACGGCGCGGCGGCGCCATTGAATGTTGCCATGCGCCCGGCCAAGCCTTGCCGCCGTAACAGACAAAGGCTGCACCATGTTTTTTCCCCAAAATGCATCCGGCGTTTTCCTTGATACGCCATGCCTATGCCTTACGCCGCAAGGGGGCATCCCTTTTTCCGGCCCCGGTGCCCACGCTGCCGCCCAAGCAAAAGCCCGGCAGGCACGCAGCCTGCCGGGCGGTGGGGATGGTTTTTATCATTTATCTGCAGGCGGGCGCCCCTGCCGTTTGCCCGTATGCGGATGCCTTTTGGCAAATGCGGTTGGCCGGGGCCCATCCGGGGGCTGCCCGCCCCAAGGGGGATTATTCCGTGCGCAGCGCCTCGACGGCATCCTTCTTGGCGGCGATACGCGCCGGGATATGGCCGCCCAACATGGTTAACACCGTGCTGATGGCAATCAGCATGATGGCGTGCAGCGGCTGCAGGCGGGCGATATGGGTCAGTTCGGTCAGGTGATACAAAATGGCGTTGACCGGGAAAGTCAGCAGCCAGGCAATCAGGATGCCCAGAACCCCGGAGAACACACCCAGGATGCAGGTTTCGGCATCAAACACGCGGCTGATATCCTTTTTGCGCGCCCCAAGCGCCTTTAGGATGCCGATTTCCTTTGTGCGCTCCAACACGGAGGTATAGGTGATGATGCAGATCATAATCAGGCTGACCACAAGCGAGATGGCGGCAAAGGCCACCAGCACGATGGTAATGCCCGTCATGATGCTGCCCGACATTTCCGAAATGGTTTCGGCCAGATCGGTATACTGGATGGTATCCGCTTCCTCTTTACCCTCATTATAGGCATCCAGATAGGCAATGATCTGGTTTTTATCATCAAAGCTGCGGGGATAGACAAAGGCCATATACGGCGTGGCGTTGCCGCCCAGGAACTCGATCATATTGGCCTTGCCGCCCTCGTTTTCAAAGGGCCGCATGCTCATGACATTGACATCCATTTCCTTTTGCGCCTGGACGATCTGCGATTCCAGCGAGGAATCCAGCACGCGCTGCACCAGCACATCGCTGTAGGCAATGCCGCTGCCCAGCGCCGCCAGGCGGACATTCTGCTTCTGGCGGATAACGCCGCACAGCTTTAATGTGATGGCATCCTCCGCATCATACATGGCTTCATAATCATCGCGGGGGATAAAATTGCCCATCTCGGTCCTGGTATAATAGGCATCATTGGGAATCAGTTTTAATTCCAAGCCCACCAGATCGGAAAATTTAATGGCATCCACGCCTTCGATATCATAACCCAGCTTTTCAAAAACCGCTTTATCCACCCGGTTTTTATGATCCACCACCAGCACAAGGCCGGTTTCGTCTTCCGGGTAGCTGCCTGCCAGCAAATCATAATTTTTTTCCAGATAGGCGGTTTCCTTGCCATCCAACTGTATGGGATAGGAACTAAGCCCGATGCCGCTCATGCTGGACATCATGCCGCCGCCCCCGCTCATGCCCGTGGCAACGGCAACCGGCACCGCCTTGCCATCCACCTTTCGCAGCAGGTTCATGTTGACCAGCCTTGTATACCCGATGCTTGAGCATATCGCCGGATCAATTTTTTCCAGGTAATCGATATATTCCTGCGTAAAAACATTGGTATGGATCAGCATGTTTTCGCTGGGATCATACAGGGTTACCTCATCCGTATCGGGGTACTCGTTTTTCCCCAGCATGGAATCGGCCATTTGCTGCTGATGTTCCATCATGGTTTCCTCATCCATCTGCATGGCGGCCTGGGAAATGATAATGGGAAACTCCGCCATGGCATCGGACTGGAATTTATCCACCTGCGCCTGAAAGCCGGTGGACAGGCTTAAAATAAGCGCAATGCCGATGATCCCGATGCTGGAGGCAAAGGAGGTCAAAAACGTCCGCCCCAGCTTGGTGCGCAGGTTGTTAAACGACAGCCGAAGCGCCGTAAAAAAGGACATGCTGGTTTTTGTCAGCGTAAAGCTATCCTGCTTTTTATCGGGCTGATACGGGTTGGAATCGGCAATGATCTTGCCATCGGAAAAGCGGATAATGCGGTCGGCATATTTTTCGGCCAGCTCCGGGTTATGGGTTACCATGATAACCAGGCGTTTTTGGGCGACCTTTTGGATAAGATCAAGGATCTGCACGCTGGTGGCGGTATCCAAAGCGCCGGTAGGCTCATCGCACAGCAGGATTTCCGGGTTATTGGCCAGCGCCCGGGCAATGGCCACGCGCTGCATCTGCCCACCCGATAGCTGGTTGGGCTTTTTATGCAGATGGTCCTTAAGCCCTACCTGCTCCAGCACCTCCAGGGCGCGCCTGTGCTTTTCATCGGGGGACACGCCGCTTAGCGTCATGCCCAGCTCGACATTGGCCACAATGCTCAGGTGGGGAATCAGGTTGTAATTTTGAAAGACAAACCCAATGGAATTATTGCGGTAGGCGTCCCAGTCCCGGTCCTTAAAATCCTTGGTGGATTTGCCTTTAATGCAAAGATCGCCTTCATCATAGCGATCCAGCCCGCCGATGATGTTCAGGCAGGTGGTCTTGCCGCTGCCGCTTGCGCCCAGGATGGCAACAAATTCTTTTTCCCGAAAGCAAACGCTGATATCATCGAGCGCCCGGGTGACGACATCCCCTACCCGATAGCTTTTTTTGATATGCTTCAGTTCCAACATAAAAGGGAACCCTCCTTATTTTGCGGATTGGGCCGCATAGGCCTTCAGCATGGCTCGCAGCGCGGCAAAGCCCTGCAGGATGGCCTGCAGATCCCCATCCGGCTGCTGGCGGACAAAGCGTTCAAAATCCGCAAAGCCGCGGTCGATATTGTCCAGCACCTGCCGGCCCCCCGGCGCGATGGACAGCGTGACCACGCGCTCATCCACCTGGCTGCGGGCCCGGGTAATCAGGCCTTGCTGCTCCAGCTTTTTGCACAGCGCCGATGCGTTGCCCTGGCTAACCTCCAACTGCCGGCACAAACTGGTGATATTGGTAATGGCGCCCATGTGGATACCCATCAGCACATAGGCCTGCAACATGGTCAGCCCTTCGGCCTGCACCACCGGGGCAAACGCCGTGGCGGCCGATGTTTTAACGGCGTTCAGCGCCTGCCACAGCGCCATCCTGAACTCTGCACCTTCCATGCTTACCCGCCTTTCTTTTAATATGTTTCATATATAATATAAACCCAAAGTAATGCTGTCAATCCGCCGCAGGCAACGTTTACATATTGTTCATGGCCTGCGCCGGGCAAAAAATAAAGCGCCGCGCCCAGGGCCCGATGGCATTGTGCTGTCTTGGGGGTATCCTTGGCCGTGCGGCATGGCAAAGGCCGAAAGTCTCCCCACCCTATCCTTGTGCAGCCCATGAACACCCATAAAAACAGGGCAGGCGCCCCAACGGCCGCCTGCCCTGACCCGCTTATTTTTGCTTGTTACTTGCGCCGCGGGAAAACCGTTTGATCCTTGGGATGCCCCGGCCACAGCGAAGGCACGGTAACAACCCCTTCGTAGGGGATATCCTGATAAGCGCCCACATCGATCTGGCCCAGGCGATAGAAGCCATCGGCTTCCTTCAAATCGGCCTTGAGGGCCAACTGGATGGGCCGGCCCAGCGGGCCGCGCGATGCCGGGGCGGTGTACCCCTCCGGCAAGGTATAGGTGGTGTTCTCTGGCTCGAACAGGCCGACGGACACCATATAGCTGCCGGCGGGCGCATCGGCGGGCAGGCGGATGGAATAAATCTCCTCCCGCGGGGCGTTCATCACCCACTGGCGGTTCTTGGCCTCGCGCAGCGGCAGAACAAAAGCCTTGCCATCGGCCGAGGTGAACTTGGCATACAGATTATAATCATAATAGCACGGCGCCACGCCGCGGTTTTCCCATACCATGCCCATGGACACGCGCTGGCCGGCGCGCATGTGCTCCGGCAGGTAAATGGCCTGCGGAAAATACCAGTAGCCCATCAGGTTGCCAATTTGCGCGCAGTAATGGGTATGATCGGCCAGGAACTCGCGGGCAAAGCCATGGAAGCCGCCAAAGGTGACCTTGGCTTCGTAGAGCGAGGCCAGCATGGGCACACCATCATTCCAGGAACCGCATTTTTTAACATGCCCGTAATGCCCCAGCTCCAGATCCATGGGGGCCTGGGCAACCAGGGGCTGGAACAGCTCCGGCCGGTGCATGGAGCTGGCGCCATAGCGATCCTCATAAAAGCTGACGCAGCCGCTGTCCGCCCGGACGCCCAGGCCGGCTTCGGTTGCATAGCGCAAAAGCTCCTCTTCCGAGCCATCATACATGCGCCGCAGGGCGATCATATCATAGTTTAACAACACCGGCGTTTTTTTGAAGGCGCGGGTGTGCATATCGATATGCTCTTTCATAACCTCCAGCGGCCAGGTGCGTTCGGAGCTGCCTTCGGTATGGCACTCCCCCCATTCGCCAAAGGAACCGACATCGACAAACTCCAAAAACGGCGCGCCATCGTAGCGCTTGCCCAAGGCCATCATAAAGTTACCGAATTTTTCCAGGAAGATCGGATCGCCATAATCGGGCTCCCAGCAATCGCCCACCATTTCGCCCCGGCAGCCGGCTTCCTTGACCCATTTGGGCGTGGCAAAAGCCTGATCGGCATCGGTTTCCTTGGTGGAAATGCGGAAGGAAACGCGGCGGTCATGCAGCCACCAGCGGCGGATAACCTCATCCAGCAGCTCCCAGTTGTACTTGCCTTCCTCCGGCTCCAGATAGCACCAGCCCATGCGCAGATAAACATGGTTAAAGCAGGGGAAATCCTGCAAATAATCATCGGGATGCTCGCGATCAAAGTATACCTTGAGGCCATTGTCATAATAATGCAGATACCAGCCCTTGTGCGGGTTTTCAAGCGGCGTGCGGTTATCCCACAACCCCCACAGCGGGATGCGGCGCATGCCTTGTTTGGTGTTAAGCATGTTTTTTCCTCCTTTTGGTAAGCTGACCTTATTGTAACGGAAGTTCATATTCCTTGCAATGGGGTAGGATATTGGATATAATGAATTATTCCCTGGGACGGAGGTGGAGGCATCATGGCGCAGGAAGGCATCAAGGTACTGGCCGTCAACCGCAAGGCGCGCCATGATTATTTCATCGAAGACAGCTATGAATGCGGTATAGCCCTTGTGGGGACGGAGGTTAAATCCATCCGCCTGGGGCGGGCCAACCTGCGCGATTGCTACGCGGCCGTGCAAAACGGGGAGGTGTTTGTGCACCACCTGCACATCTCCCCCTACGAAAAGGGCAACGTTTTTAACCGCGATGCCCTGCGCACGCGAAAGCTTTTGCTGCACAAGGCCGAAATCCGCAAGCTGATCGGCTATACCCAGCAAAAGGGGCTGACGCTGATTCCCCTGTCGCTATACCTAAAACGGGGGCGCGTCAAGCTGGAGCTCGGCGTGGCACGCGGCAAAAAGCTGTACGACAAGCGCCAGGATATCGCCAAGCGCGATGCCCAGCGCGAGGCCGAACGGGAACTGCGGGAGCGCAACCGCGGGTAAGCGCAAATTTTTTACATGGGGGCGTATTTGGTTTCGACGGGGAATGTGAAGCGAGGCAAGCGAGCCGCGGGCCGGGCCGCGTCAACAACACGGAAACTTAAAAACAAACGCCAAGAACAACAATTTGGCTTTCGCGGCCTAAGCCGCGCGTCGGCCCCCTGAGTGCCCACGCCCAGGGACGCCGGCGTCAAAAAAAGTGGGGAACCAACCTGCCAAAGCGTTGCGGCAGGCGGGATGAATGACGCTACCAAGCCCATAGCCTGACGGCAGGCGATGGGTGCAGGGAATGTGAAAATACCGTCTGCGCTCGGAGAAACCAAGTGAATTGTTCCTCGGACAGGGGTTCGACCCCCCTCGCCTCCACCAAACGGACATTGGACGAACACCTACTTTTTCAAAGGCGGTTTCGCCGTAGAGGTTCGATTCTGATGTCAAAACAGAAAAAGAGGGTCAAGGTTATAAAAACCTTGGCTCTCTTTTTGTCGTCTTAGGCATCTTGGCTGTCTTCCTGCTGCTTCAGCCATTCCTCGAATGCCGCCTGGCCTTCCTCACTGTCGTAATACTTTCGGATTTCCGAAACCAAATGTCTTGCAAAGGAATCGATGATCGACTGCGGCAGCTCAATGTCGAATTTGCTCCGGTCGGACATTGGGCCCCTCCTTCAATATTTGGTTTTACCGAAAAATCGGTGCTGAGATGAGAAAACGCAGCCGCTTTGCAAGCGCCTGCGTGATGTCGTAGCTGTCTTTGATTGTGAGAATATTATACGGACTTTCAAAATGACTGTCAAGGCTTCAAACCACCACTAAAAATAGGAGGATATACTCATGAAAAAACTACTTAGCTGTGCATTCAATATGGATACCGGGTGCGTGGAGCTTCGGTTCTCAGATGGGAGCATTTGCTCCATTGATACCATCGCCGTGGAGAACGAAATCGCCCGCAATATGTATGAGCGTTCGGAACTTGATTATCTGATCTACAATGACCCGGTCGCATATGCGGATTTGATCCTAAACGGTGATCCGGAGGTGTATCTGAAAACTGTCACGGAATATAAGCCACTGGATTGATATAATTGAAAACGCCGCCAATGGAGAGCATGAGCTCGCTGTTGGCGGCGTTACTTATTTGATTTCTTGTTCCAGACCACGGAACAGTTCGGAATTAA
>JAQXFY010000147.1 GCA_029006015.1 bacterium | reverse complement strand
ATGCGGATATATCCTCCTGAATCATAAAGCGGTAAATGGTCGGCGGCGCGCAGAAGGAGGTTACCTTGTATTTTTCCAGCTTGGACAGCGCATCGGCGGCATGGAACTTATCAAAATCATAGGTGAACACCGCGCAGCCCGCCATCCATTGCCCGTACAGCTTGCCCCATACCGCCTTGCCCCAGCCGGTATCGGCCATGGTCATGTGCAGCCCGCCATCGACAACATTTTGCCAGAAGGCTGCCGTCATGATATGGCCCAGGGGATAGGTATAATCGTGCGCCACCATCTTGGGCTGGCCGGTGGTGCCCGATGTAAAATACATCAGCAAAATATCGCTGTTGCGGCTGGCGGCATCGCCCGTCGGCCGGGTAAAGGCCGGGGCGCAGGCCATGCCCTCCCGCAGGGACAACCAGCCTTCCCGCCCGCCATGGGTAACAATGCGCATGGGCGGATGGTGCACCTTGGCGCAGGCCGTATCGACATGGCCAAGCACCTCCTGCGAATCGGTGCAGACCACGGCCTTGATATCGGCCGCCTCAAAGCGATAGACATAATCCTTTTCCATCAACAGGTGCGTGGCGGGCACGGTGGCGGCGCCCAGCTTGTGCAGGGCAATGATGGCAAACCAGAATTCATAATTGCGCTTGAGCACCAGCATCACCTTATCGCCCCGGCCAATGCCCAGGGTTTGGAAATAGGCGGCGCATTTATCGCTTTCGCGCTTGATATCGGCAAAGGTAAAGCGGTGCTCCTCGCCCGCCTCGTTTACCCACAGCATGGCCAGCTGATCGGGTGCAAGGGCGGCCATGCGATCGACAATATCATAGCCAAAGTTAAAATTTTCGGGCACGTTGATGGTAAAATCCGGCCCCGGCCGCCCATCGCTTTGCGGCGTAAACGATAGATATTCCTCGTACAGATGCATGGTTTAACCCTCTTTCCCGTCTTTCATGACAACGGACAGAAAGACCGTGTCCTGCCCATCCAGCGCCACCATCGCATGGGGATGGGTGGCATCGTAGAGGATGGAATCCCCCGCGTGCAGCACTTCCTGCTGGTTATCGATCCAGATGCCCAGCGTGCCGGAGAGGATGTAGTTCATTTCCTGCCCCTCGTGCGAATAAAGGGCGGCGGGTTTTTGCTTGGCGGCATCGTAGGCGACGGTGACAACAAAGCAATCGCCGTTGCGGCCGGAAAAATTGGCAAAAAGCTGTTCATAGCGGTATTCGCGGCGGCGCTCCAGCTTTTCGCCCTGGCCCTTGCGGGTGACGGTATACATGGTCAGCTTGGGGCTTTCGCCAGAAATCAAATCGGTAATATCCACATGCAGCTTGCCCGCCAGGCGGGACAGCAGCGTAAAGGAAAAATCACACTCCCCCGATTCCTGGCGCAGATATTCCTCCGCCGTCAGGCCGGTGGCGGCCGCCATGTCCTCCGCGGACAGTTCCAAAATCTCCCGAAGTTCCCGAATGCGCCTGGCAATGTCACCAATGTTCTGGCCCATGTTAACCCTCCTTTTACATACAAAAAAGCCCCATCCCAACATAGGGACGGGGTTACCGCGGTACCACCCTGATTGGCAGCAAAGCTGCCCACTCGTAAGGCTCCATCAAGCCCTTGCCTATCACGCGGCAGACGGCGACCTTTACTTGAAACTTCAAGGTGCAGCTCGGGAGGGATTGGCAACCCTTTGCGCTTACCGGGCTTCCACCACCCCCGGCTCTCTAAAAAGCTTTGTGAAAGGACTGCGCGCTCCGTCATCGCTTTTATAATATCATACGCCGGCGCCGTCCCGTTGTCAACCACATGGCGGGGGCCTGATTTAAATTTTTTTGCCCCGCCGCCGGGGCGCAAAACGCCCTTTTTTCCTATTAAAAGCCCACCGATTCGGCAAGGCGCCGCCTTTTTGGCCCTTTCCTGATATAGGAGAACAAAGCCCCCCTGTTGCCTGGGGCCCCGGCATATGCTATAACTGTTTTTGTTTGATAAGGAGGGCCTGACCATGAACATCCGCCCTGCCTGCCGCCGGGAAGCCCCGGATGGCAGCCATCCTGTAGGCGCATGCGGCGCGCCCTGCCCCGATGCCGGCCAAAAGCAAAATCCGCCCGGCGCACCCTGCCCCAACACGCCTGCCGCCGGCCCGGGCGGGGAGGGGGACCCCCCCGCGGCGGCCGCTCCGGAGGCCCCGGCCCCCGGCAAACCGGCGCGCAAAAAGCCCACGCCCATGCAATATGTCTTGGGCACGCTGATTGCCATCATCAGCATAGCGGCGGTTATCCTGATTTTTTTAATGGGTTTGTTGAGCAGCCGCAACCTGCACACGCGCGCACCGGCCGCCCCGGCGGGGCCTGTGCTTGCGGTGCCCTTTGACGCCGGGCATGCGGCGCTTTTGCAAAACGGCGCCGTATCGGGCGGATATAACGATATACCCCAATAACCGATCACGCCGGCCCCCCGGTGCAGGGGAATTTTAATTCCATCGCCCGCTGTGCGGCCGGCATGGCGCCGCGCTTGACAAGGCCGACGTGCGGCGGCTATGCTAACGGGCATGGCAGGTATGCTCCGCCCCGATGGGGCGGCACATTGCAATAAAGGAGCAATTTTATGAAAAAAATCCACAAGCTGGCCATGGGGCTGATTTTGCCGCTGGTGCTGGGCGGATGCGGCGCCGCGCCCGGGCAGACGGGCTCGCCTAACGCCGATGCGCAAAACCCGCTGGTTACCATCCAGATGCAGGGCGGCGGCATCATCAAGCTGGAGCTGTATCCCGATGTGGCGCCCAATACGGTAAACAGCTTTATTTCCCTTATCAACAAAGGGTTTTATGATGGCGTTATTTTCCACCGCGTCATTCCGGGGTTCATGGTGCAGGGCGGCGATCCCAACGGCACCGGCATGGGCGGCCCGGGCTACTGCATCAAGGGCGAATTTTCCAACAACGGCTTTAAAAACAGCCTGAAGCATACGCGCGGCGTGCTGTCCATGGCGCGCAAAGGCACCCCCTACAACCCCAAATCCGCCTATAATACCGCCGGCAGCCAGTTTTTTATCATGGTTGCCGATGCCCCGCACCTGGATAACGATTACTGCGCCTTTGGCCGCGTCATCGAGGGCATGGATGTGGTGGACGCCATTGTTTCCACCCCGACCAATGCCAACGACAAGCCGCTCAAGGCCCAGGTAATGGAAAAGGTAACGGTGGAAACCTTTGGCACCACCTATCCGGAGACGGAAACGCTGGCGGAAAGATAAGCGCCATCGGCCTGCCGGCAGGGCCAACGCATAAAAACAGCCCCCGCAAAAAGCGCGGTGTTTATAAAACAAAAACAGCCACAGCAGTTTGTACTGCCGTGGCTGTTTTTGTGTTTTATCCTGTTATATGGTAATCTGAAACCGAACGGACAATCAAATCAGGATTGGCGAGGGTTAGCTATGAAAACACTTTATTTGATTGGTGGAACAATGGGAGTCGGCAAAACAACCGTAAGCCAACAGTTAAAAAGAGAGCTGAAAAACAGTGTATTCCTCGATGGCGATTGGTGTTGGGATGCCAGCCCGTTTCAAGTGACCGATGAAACAAAAGCGATGGTAGTACGCAACATTTGCTATTTGCTGAATAGTTTTATCCACTGTTCTGCTTATGAAAATGTCATTTTTTGTTGGGTACTGCATGAGCAATCCATTATTGACGGCATTATGAGCAAACTTGATACAGCCAATTGCAGGGTCAAAATAATCTCACTGACTGTCGATGAAACGAACTTGAAAAACAGATTAAAGGCAGATGTAGCAAGCGGGATTCGTACGACTGATGTGATTGATAGAAGTTTCGCGAGAATTCCTATGTATCAAACGCTTGATACGATCAAAATCGATACAAGCAATAAAACCGTTCGTGAGATTGTGGATGAGATTATGGTTCTTTGATACTGACGCCTTCCGAATTGTCCTACAAATACAAAGGCGCACATACAGGGCAACCCCGTATGTGCGCGCTGCAAGGCAAAAGGCGTGACCACGAAAGTCACGCCTTTTTGCATATATTCCTGTCTTACAAATAACGCCCGAAGCGTGGGTGCTGTTTATGGAATGTGCAACAACCGGGAGGCGCCCCTATAAAGCCGCCGGCCACCGCTTGCGGCGCCGTTTACAACCGCTTGCCCCATTCCGGGGGCATGGGCCGGTCCGACCGCCCCTGCCGCAAACAGGGTGCCGCCCTGGTTTTATGCCGCATGCCGCCGCCTGCGTCGGTTGCAAATCAGGCATAAACAGCGTACAATAAGGAGCTATGGACCTTAGGGGCCTTGAAAGGGGGCGGGGGTGGATGCTTGGTTTTTTGATCGGTATTGCCGGGGGCCTGGCGGAATTTTTTATGCTTCGGGCGCTGGTAAACCGCCTGACATCGGCCCGCGATATTCCCTTCTGGCTGCCCCTGGCCAAAATCGGCGTGCTGGTGGCCTGCCTGCTGGCATGCGCCTTCTGGCTGCCCCAACAGCTGATGTGGGCTGGCATCGGGATGGCCGCGGCGCTTGTGGGCGGCGGGCTTATATCGCTGATTGCGGGCATAATCCGGGATAAACGCCGGAAAAAGAACATGTCGCCCGACGGAACAGGAGATGATTCCCATACCTGAATTGGTTCCGCTCCTGATACTGGGCGCCGGGGTACTGGCGGCCATCGGGGGTTTGTTTCTTGCGCATGCAGGCAAAAAAAAGCTGGCTGCCCAGCCGGGCAAAAAGGCCAAGCGCCTCAAAATGTGCGGCAGCCTGCTGGCTGTGGTGGGCGTATGGCTGTTTTTAACGCAGCTGGTATCCATGCTGTTTGGGCCGCACGAAGGGGGGGGATTTGATGTTCAAATCTCGCCGGAGCGCATAAGCGTGCTGGGCCTGTCTGTCAGCAGCACGGTCATTGTCACCTGGATCGCCATGGCATTTATCCTGGTGCTGGCGCTGCTGGTGCGCCTTTTTGTCATTCCCCGGATGACGGACAGCCCCAAGGGCATCCAGAACCTGCTCGAGCTGGCGGTGGAGGGCATCAGCCAGTATGCCGAAAACCAGGGCGGTCACATGGGGGAAAACCTGTCGGCCTACCTGTTCAGCCTGGCCATTATGATGGTTACCTGCGCCGCGGTGGAGCTTTTTGGCATCCGCCCGCCCACGGCCGATCTGACCATGACGCTGGCGCTGGCGCTGGTTACCTTTTTCCTGATTAATTACTATGGCATCCGGCGCAAGGGCGTGGGCGGCCGCCTGAAATCCCTGGCTTCCCCGACGCCCATTGTTTTCCCGCTGCGCGTGCTCAGCGATATCGCCGTTCCCATTTCCATGGCCTGCCGCCTTTTCGGCAACATGCTGGGCGGCATGGTGGTAATGGATTTGCTCTATACCGCCCTGGGCAACAACGCCCTGGGCATTCCCAGCGTGGCGGGGCTGTATTTTAACGTTTTCCACCCCATCATCCAGGCTTTTATCTTTATTACCCTGACGCTTGCCTTCATCCGCGAAGCTACGGAGGATTGACATCCTTTCCGCTGCCTTTTTGCACTTGATTATAAGGAGGAATTTGACATGGATCTGCTTCCCATCGGTATTGGTATTTGCATGCTGGCCTGCGCCAGCGCGGGGCTTGGCATGGGCCTGGCCACCAGCAAAGCGGTGGACGCGGTCAGCCGCCAGCCGGAGGCCGCCGGCAAAATCAACTCCGTTCTGCTGCTGGGCCTGGCGCTGACGGAATCGACCGCCATTTACGGCTTTGTTACCGCCCTTATCATGCTGTTTGTTAAATAAGGTGTGCCCGAAGGGAGAAGCTAAATGGAACTCAATCCCGTGGATATTCTGATCCACATCATCAACATCGTGGTGTTATACCTGCTGCTGCGCATGCTGGTATACAAGCCCGTTAAAAAATTTATGGATGCGCGCACCCAGCGCATCGAACGGCAGCTGCAGGATGCCGCCGATGCCAAGGCACAGGCGGATACGCTGCGGCAAAGCTATGATGCGCGCATGGCCCAGGCCGATCAGGAAGCCCAGGCGCGCCTGCGCGAGGGCAGCCAGCGCGCCGGCGAAGCCGCCCAAGCCATCCTGGATGATGCCAACGCCAAGGCGGCGGATATCATTCAATCCGCCAAGCAGCGCGCGCAGCAGGAAAAGCAGGCCGCCATTGCCGAACTCCAGCCCCAGATCGCCAGCATGGCCGTGTCCATCGCCGGGCAGATCCTGCAGCGCGAAGTTAAGGAGGAGGACAACCGCCAGCTGATCGATACCTTCTTTGAGAAGGCGGGGCAAGAGGCGTCATGAAGCGTGCCGTTTTAAAAACCGCGGGGCCGCTGTCCCAGGCCGATATCGAGGTGCTGCGCCGCCGCTTTGAAGGCCTGGTGGGCGAAGAGATCGATTTTTCCATTGAAGAGGATGCTTCCTTAATCGGTGGGTTTACCGCCTATATCGATGGCAAGCTGTACGATATGAGCATGCAGACCAAGCTGCAAAGCCTGCTTGCCCATGCGCCGCAGGGCCAACCGGGCGATCCCGGCGGGGAAGCCGCCAGCCTGGCCGCCCAGCTGGGCCGGGTGGAGCCCGGTGCCCGGGTATCCGAGTACGGCACGGTTTTAAGCAGCGGCGACGGCATCGTGCGCATCGAGGGGCTGACCCACAGCCGCTATGGCGAGCTGCTGGAATTTGAATCGGGCGCCTGGGGCATGGCGCTGGATCTGAATATCACCGGCATCGGCGCGGTTATGCTTTCGGGTGCGGACAGCGTATGTTCCGGCGCCATCGTGCGCGGCACGGGCCGCGTGGCCGATATCGGCGTGGGCAGGGAGCTGCTTGGCCGCGTGATCGATCCCATCGGCCGGGCGCTGGATGGCCGGCCGCTTAACGTGGAAAAGCGCCGCCCCATCGAAATGCCGGCCCCCGGCATCATGGAGCGCGCCCCCGTATCCCAGCCGCTGCAGACCGGCATCCTGTCCATCGACAGCATGATCCCCATCGGCAAAGGCCAGCGCCAGCTGATTATCGGCGACAGGCAGACGGGTAAAACCGTCATCGCCCTGTCCGCCATTTTAAACCAAAGCCCCAAGGGCGTTATCTGCATTTACTGCGCCATTGGGCAGAAGGCCTCCACCATTGCACAGCTGGTGCATACCCTGAAGCAGCAGGGCGCGATGGATAACTGCATCGTGGTGGCCTCCACCGCCAGCGACAGCGCGGCCATGCAATATATCGCCCCGTATGCCGCCTGTTCCATTGCCGAAAGCTTTATGTACCAGGGGCGCGATGTGCTGATCGTCTATGACGATCTGTCCAAGCACGCCGCCAGCTACCGGGCCATGTCGCTGCTGCTGCGCCGCCCCCCGGGCCGCGAGGCGTACCCCGGCGATGTTTTCTACCTGCACAGCCGCCTGTTGGAGCGCGCGGCCAAACTGTCCGATGCGATGGGCGGCGGTTCCATGACGGCGCTGCCCATTGTGGAAACCATGGCGGGCGATATTTCCGCCTATATTCCGACCAACGTCATTTCCATTACCGATGGCCAGATTTATCTGGAAAGCGAGCTGTTCCATTCCGGCATCCGCCCGGCGGTCAACGTGGGGCTGTCGGTATCGCGCGTCGGCCGCGCCGCCCAGCCCCAGGCCATGAAAAAGGTATCCGGCCAGCTGCGGCTGGAGCTGGCCCAGTACCGGGAGCTGGCGGTATTTGCCCAGTTCGGTTCCGATATCGATGCGGCCACCAAGCAGTTTTTAGACCGGGGCGGCAAGCTAACGGAGCTGCTTAAGCAGGATCAGAATACGGTGTATAAGCTGTCCGAACAGGTGGCCATGCTGGTGGCCTTCAGCCAGAACCTGTTCCAGGATACGCCCCTGGCCCAGGTGGAGGAAGTCAAGCGCAAGCTGCTGGAATACCTGTGGCATGACGCGCGCCATTTGATGGAGCATATCGACCGCAGCGAGGACC
>JAQXFY010000146.1 GCA_029006015.1 bacterium | reverse complement strand
CAGGGGGTGCCCGTGGCCGCCATGTGCGGGCGTTTTCACCGCTATGAGGGGTATTCCTTTGAGGATGTCGTACTGCCGGTGCGGGTGATGGGGCTGCTAGGGGTTAACACGCTGGTGCTGACCAATGCGGCGGGCGGCGTCAACACGGCTTTTTCGCCGGGGGACCTGATGCTGATCGAAGATCACATCAACCTGACGGGTGCCAATCCCCTTGTGGGGCCAAATGACGAGCAGCTGGGCCCCCGTTTCCCCGATATGAGCGCGGTGTACACCCCGGCACTTCGTACAATGGCATTGGAAGTGGCAGCCCAGCAGGAACTTTCCCTTCAAACAGGCGTATATGCAGGGCTGCTCGGGCCTTCGTTTGAGACCCCGGCGGAAATTCGTATGCTGCGTACAATTGGGGCGGATGCCGTCGGCATGTCTACCGTGGGGGAAGCCATAGCTGCTGCCCATATGGGTATGCGGGTGATGGGAATTTCCTGCATTACCAATATGGCTGCCGGTATCCTGCCGCAGCCCCTCAGCCATGAAGAAGTGATGCTGACCGGCCAGCGTGCCAAGGGGGCGTTTACCGCGTTGGTGGAAGGCTGCCTGAAGAAAATCGGCGGTTAGGCGAGGCCTTTATACATAATCCCCCTTTTTCTTTGAATATCGTTATGGTGTTCAAGGGAAGGGGGATTTTTCATGCGCAAATGCAAATGCCTGCGTTTGGTATCGGCGGCCCTGGCGGTGGTGCTGGCATTGGCCCTTGTGCCGATCAGGCCCGTGCATGCACTGCCTGATGCCATTCCGTTTTCGCTTCAATCCAAAGCCTGCGTGCTGATGGATGCCAAGACGGGCACCGTCATTTTATCCAAAGCCGAAAATGAGCGCATGCCCATTGCCAGCGTGACTAAGGTTATGACGCTGCTTCTTACCTTTGAGGCCATTGATGCAGGCATGTTTACGCTGGATTCCGATACGCAAATATCCACCCATGCCGCCGGTATGGGCGGTTCCCAGGTTTTTTTGGATGCGGGGCAAAGTTATAAAGTATCCGATCTGATACGCTCTGTCATCATTGCCTCGGGCAACGATGCCGCCGTCGCCCTGGCCGAGCTTGTCAGCGGAACCGAGGAAAGCTTTGTGGCCCGCATGAATGAGCGCGCGCAGGAGCTGGGGCTGCAAAACACGCACTTTGTCAACCCAACCGGACTTCCGGCCTCCGGGCATTATTCGACGGCTTACGATGTAGCCATGCTGTCGCGCGAGCTGATTAAGCACGAGGAATTTTTTGCCTGGAGCCGCGTCTGGCTGGATGAACTGGTGCATCCCGATGGCCGCGTAACAACGCTGACCAATACAAACCGTTTGATCCGCTTTTATGATGGAGCCGATGGCATCAAAACAGGCTTTACGGTGGAGGCCATGTATTGTTTAAGCGCAACAGCTATGCGTGGCAACCAGCGTTACATCGCCGTTATCCTGGGTTCCCCTACAAGCGATGTGCGCTTTTCGGAAATCCAAAAGCTGTTGGATTATGGCTTTGCGCAATATGCCAGCCCCCTCCTGGCACAAAAAGGCGATGTGGTGGCCACAATCCCGGTCAAGGGCGGGCAGAAGGAAAGCGTTAACGCCGTGGTGGAAGAAAATTTTGCCATCCTGATGAAGCGCGAGGATGAGCGCAATGTTGAAAGCGCCACCACCCTGCCGGAGCAGATCGATGCGCCCGTTACACAGGGGCAGGTGCTTGGGCAGATGAGCTTTACATTGGCCGGGCAGGAAATCGGCAAGGTTAATCTGGTGGCATCAGAGGGCGTTCCCAAGCTTAGTTTTAAGTTTGTTTTGCTTAAAATTTTGCTTAGGCTGGTACATGTACCGGGCCAGCAGCCTTCACCACAGCCATCCGCTTCGCCACAGGCCAGCCCTGGCGCCATGGTAACACCGGCTCCATCCCCTTTAGCGCCGATAGCTACCCACACACCTTCTTGATTTGAGAAGATCCATTGGCGCTTTCATGTGCCCGGGGCTGGATATCCGGCCCCGGGTTTTGTTGCACGCCCCCCTCTTGCACGGCGCGCCGCTTGGTGGCAACCTGGAAATGGGGCAGGCAGCAGCCCAGACGTTTAGGGACAAAACCCAGCCGGTTGGCGTGCTCCCGGCACTTATGGCGCCGGCCAATATGCTTATCCTGCCGCCCGATGGCCGCAAATGGCCCAATGAAGCCAATGCGATAGAGGAGTATCATATGCTTCCCTTACGGTATGTGGTATAATAAAAGCGATTTTGCCAAACGGAAGGGGAACATCATGAACGGATTGCTCGATCAGGTGCAGATGCCCGCCCAGTATACCGGGCAGGAATGGAATGCCTGTTATAAGGATGTAAGCAAGGTGGATTTGCGCTTTGCTTTTTGTTTCCCTGATACTTATGCCGTTGGAATGTCCCATTTAGGCATTAAAATTTTATATGATATCATCAACCGCAGACAGGATGCCTATTGCGAACGCGCCTTTACCCCCTGGACGGATCGGGAGGAGCAGATGCGTGCCCATGGCCTGCCGTTGTGTACGCTGGAAACGGGAACCCCGCTCCATGCCTTTGATATCGTGGCGTTTACCTTGCAGTACGAGCTAAGCTATACCAACATCCTGACCATGCTGGATTTGGGTGGCATTCCCCTGATGCGGGAAGACAGGGACGATGCGTGCCCGCTGGTGGTGGCGGGCGGCCCGTGCGCCGTTAATCCGGAGCCCTTGGCCGATTTTATCGATTTATTTATGATCGGCGATGGCGAGGACGTCATGAATCAGCTGGTCAGCCATGTTATTGCATGCAAAAAGCAGGGCTTGGGGCGCGAGGAAACGCTGCGCCTGGCCGCAAAGACCATTCGCGGCGTCTATGTGCCCTGCTGTTATGAAGTAAAGGATGGCCGCGCTCATGCCTGTGTGGAAGGGGTGCCCGACCGGGTAGACCGCCTGATTATCCCCAGCCTGGAGGATGCCGTTTTTCCCGAAACCTTTATCGTGCCTTATGCCGAGGCCATTCACGACCGGGTGGTGCTGGAGATTTTTCGCGGATGCACGCGGGGGTGCCGGTTCTGCCAGGCGGGTATGATTTACCGGCCGATCCGTGAGCGTACGCCCGAAACCTTGATGCGCCAGGCAAAAGAACTCATCGACAGCACGGGGTATGAAGAAATTGGCCTGTGCTCGCTGTCCACGGGCGATTATTCCCGCATCCGGGAGCTGATCAGCAGCCTGAATGAGGAGTTTACGCCAAGGCGGGTTTCCCTGTCGCTGCCCTCCATGCGGCTGGATGCCATGCCCGGGGATTATTTAAAGCAGGTAGGGGCGGTACGCAAGGCGGGGTTAACCTTTGCGCCGGAGGCGGGAACGCAGCGCCTGCGCGATGTTATCAACAAAAATATTACGCAGGAGGATATCCTTTCCAGCCTGGAACAGGCGTTTATGGCAGGGTGGTCCTCCGTCAAGCTGTATTTTATGATCGGCCTGCCCACGGAGGGGGAGGCGGATCTGCAGGGCATCGCCGATATGGCTGCCGCTTGTATCAAATTGTACAACAGCCTGCCCAGGCAGCCGGGGCAAAAGGGCGTCCATGTGGGGATTTCGGCCTCCAGCCTGGTGCCCAAGCCCTTTACGCCTTTCCAGTGGATGCCGCAGGATAGCCAGCAGACCCTGCTTGAAAAACAGGCCTTTTTAAAGGAACGCCTGAGGATGCGCGGCGTGCATTTTGCTTCCCACGATACGCGCATCAGTTTCCTGGAAGCGACCTTTGCCCGCGGGGGGCGGGAGATGGGGCGGGTGCTCAAGGCTGCCTGGCAGCTGGGGTGCCGTTTTGATGGCTGGGGAGAGCAGCTCCGTTATCCGCTTTGGCTGAAAGCCTTTGAAAAAGAGGGGATCGATCCGGCAGATATTGCCTGCAAAACCTATGCCAAGGACGAGCCCTTGCCCTGGGAGGTTATTAATTGCGGGGTGACCCGCCAATATCTGTGGCGGGAGTGGCAGCGGGCGCTGTCGGGCCAGACCACGCCGGATTGCCGCCAGGGCTGCAACGGCTGTGGCGTGGATAAACTTTGTGAAGGGGGGTGCCCGATGTGCGGCTGAGGGTTTGTTTTTCCCGTGGGGAGGAAGCGCGCTACATCTCGCACCTGGATCTGGTGCGCGCCGTCCAGCGTGCATTGCGGCGCAGCCGCCTGCCCATCCGCTATTCGGAAGGGTTTAATCCGCACCCGGTGCTTGCTTTTGCGTTGGCGCTGCCCGTTGGGTTGATTGCCGATGAGGATTGGTTCGATATTGCCCTGGAAGGCGATGTCACCGTTGAGGAGGCTGCCCGGGCGCTGGTTCCCCAGATGCCAAGGGGGCTGGCGGTTCGCTGCATCCAGGCGGTGGAGGATGATGCCCCTGCGCTGATGCCGATGGTATCGGGCGCCGATTATATCGCCACATTTGAGCGTCCGCAGGATATGGCTGTGCTTAAAGAGGAAATTGCCCGCATGATGGCGGCGGAGGAATACCTTATCCAAAAGCGCACCAAACGCGGCATGAAGCCTACGAATATCCGCCCGCTTGTTTTTGATGCTAAGTGGCAGGGTGAGGATCGGCTATACCTGTCGCTTGCGGCCGGCAACAATGGCGGGCTTAATCCCCGCGTTTTGCTGGAGGCGCTCTGCGGTGGACAGGTGCCCAGCCTGTACCGGCTGCGCCTGACGCGCCTTCATGGCATGCCCCCCGTGGAGGATGGCGGGGTATGATGGCGCTGTATATCGACCGGGCGCTGGGTTATACGCGCATGGCCATGACGGAGGACGGGCGGCTTGCCCTATATCTGATCGAGGGCGGAAAATCTCCGTTGCTGGAGGATACGGTATGGAAAGGGCGCGTTATCGATTGCCTGAAAGGCATGCAGGCAGCTTATATCGATATCGGCCTGGGAAAAAATGCGTATCTGCCGCTTGGGCCGGGGAAACCGGCGCTGCGCCAGGGGCAGGAGGTGCTTGTCACCGTGGCTGCCCAGCCCGATAACCCTGAAAAGGGTGTGCGGGTGCAGCTTTATCCTGCGTTGGCCGGGCGGTGGATGGTTTATTGCCCGCAGGGCGGGCAGATAGGCGCCAGCAGGCGGCTGGAGGCAGCCCAGCGGGATCGACTTTGCCAAGTGTTATCCGATATGCTTTTGCCGGGAGAAGGCGCGGTCGGCCGCACCCAGGCGGCCATGGCATCGGCGCAGCAACTGCAGGCGGAGCTGGATCATTTACGCCTGAAAGCGCAGCAAATCCAGGCGCTTGCCGATGGCATGACAGCCCCTGCGCTTGTCTGGCAGCCCGATGCGCTTGCCAGCTGGCTGGCCGATGTGTGGCTGGGGGGAATGCCCATCCGGGTGGCCGACGCCGCATTAAAGGAAAAAATTTCGGCTATTTTTGTTTCCTGGGGCATGCCCATCCCCGATATTCAGGTAAAGGGGCAGGATCTATTTTATATGGCCGGCATCGACAGCGCGCTTCAAAAGGCCATGCAGCGCCAGGTGTGGCTGCCTTGTGGGGGGCAGTTGGTTTTTGATAAAACCGAGGCCATGTGGGTGATCGATGTCAACAGCGCCAAGTATGCCGGGCGGATGGGCGCGGCGCAGGCGGCGCTTAAGGTGAACCTGGAAGCGGCCAGGGAAGCCATGCGCCAGATCCGTTTGCGTGATTTATCCGGAACCATTCTGATCGATCTTATCACGATGCGCGAGCGGGGCGATCAGCAGCAGGTGCTGGATGTTTTAAAAGAACTGGCGCAAAAAGACCCGGTGCCTACCCAGATATACGGCATTACGGCATTGGGAATTGCGGAGATCAGCCGGGCCAAAAGGCGAAAATCGCTTCCCGAAAGAATACTCAAGGCCGTGCCCGTGCGGGAAGAGATTGGGGAGAATATGCGCGCCTTAATGCTGATCCGCCGTGCGCAGGCCCTGCAAAGCCAGGGCGCGAGGGCGTGCATCACCGCGCCCCAGGCGGTACTGGATGCCGTTACCCGCCTATGGCCCGATCCGGCGGCGGTGCTTGTTCCCGGAAAAAAAGATCAGGTATCCCCCGTAATGGGCCAGGCTTAAATCCGGGGGATGCGCGCTTGCCATCGGCAAACAAATATTCTTATTGGTGTGTGGGTTTTGCTTGATTTTTCCACATATATGTGATATTCTCTTATGGTGCCGCTCGAAGCGGGCTTATAAATCGCATAGGCGATGCCCTGCTCTTCGGCGAGTTTATGTGTAGGAGGTGTTGTACTGCATGTACGCGATTATTGAAACCGGCGGCAAACAGTACAAAGTGGCCCCCGGGGATGTTATCTATGTTGAAAAACTGGATTGCGAGCCCGGAACGGAGATTGCTTTTGACTGCCTGATGGTTGGCGGTGAGGAGCAGGCTCCCCGCATTGGCAACCCCAAAGTGGAAGGTGCCAGCGTCAGCGCGGTGGTGCGCGCCCAGGTTAAGGGGCAAAAGCTGGTTGTGTTCAAGATGAAGGCCAAAAAGAATGTCCGCCGCAAGCAGGGCCATCGTCAGCCCTATACGCGCGTTGAGATTCTGGCGGTTAACGGTTAAATGGCTGCATGACAACCGTTATTTGGCATTTGGGCCGCGATGAACGGTTCAAAGGTTTTCAGGCGGATGGGCATGCCGGCGATCAGCCCGCAGGGCAAAACGTCGTATGCGCCGCCATTTCGGCTATTCTTCAAACCGCGGTGTTGGGGCTGACGGAAGTTTGCCGTATCGAAGCGGTTTGCCATGCCGATGATGAAACCGGCCATTTGTCCTGCAGTGTTCCGCGGTGGCTCAGTGAGGAGGCCTCCATTAAGGCTGATGTCATTTTGAGAACCGCCGCATGCGGGCTGAAAAGCATTCAAATGGGCTATCCTGAAGCCCTAACCATGATCGAAGAGGTGAAACCGCCATGTTCGTGATGAATCTACAATTATTCGCGCATAAAAAGGGTGTCGGTTCCTCGCGCAACGGCCGCGATAGCGAATCCAAGCGCCTTGGGCCCAAGCGCGCCGACGGCCAGTTTGTCGTTGCCGGTAATATCCTGGTGCGCCAGCGCGGCACGCATATCCACCCGGGCAACCTGGTGGGCCGCGGCAAGGACGATACGCTGTATGCCCTGTCTGATGGCATCGTGCGCTTTGAGCGCATGGGCAAGAGCAAAACCCGCGTGTGCATTCTGCCGGTAGAAGATACGGCGCAGGAAGCTGCGCAATAACAGGCCCCTGTAAGCAGGGCGGGAAAAATCCCGCCCTGCTTTTGCATAATTCGGCGTGCAGAAGGGGCCGCTTTTGCCATGCGGTTGCATCAAGGCGGTTTTTGCGCTAAAATCTAAAGATACCACCTGTCCTTTTTACATTTGAAGCGGAGGGGAGACAATGAATCCAAAGATCATCGGCGAGGGGCTGACGTTTGACGACGTACTGCTGGTGCCGCAGCGGAGCAGTGTATTGCCCAGGAATGTCCGTATCGATACCCGGCTTACCAAGGATGTCCATCTCAATATTCCCATTATCAGCGCGGCGATGGATACCGTTACCGATGCACGCCTGGCGATTGCCATGGCGCGCGAGGGCGGCCTTGGCATCATCCATAAAAACATGTCTATTGAGGAGCAAGCCCTGCAGGTTGACCGCGTTAAGCGCAGCGAGCATGGCGTTATTACCGATCCGTTTTCCCTGTCGCCCGATCATTCCATCCGCGATGCCATGGATTTGATGGCGCGCTACAAAATTTCCGGCGTGCCCATTGTCCAGGGCGATGGCAAGCTGGTAGGCATTCTGACCAACCGGGATTTGCGTTTCTGGAGCGATTATGATGAGCCCATCCGCAAGGCGATGACCAGCGAAAACCTGGTTACTGCCCCTGAAGGCACCCCGCTGGAGGAAGCCAAGGAGATTTTGCGTGCCCACAAGGTGGAAAAACTGCCAATCGTCGATCAAAACGGCGTGCTCAAGGGCCTTATCACCATTAAGGATATCGAAAAAAGCATCAAGTATCCCAACAGCGCCAAGGATGCCGGCGGAAGGCTGCTGGTTGGCGCCGCCATTGGCGTGACGGCGGATGCTTTGGAGCGGGCAGAAGCCCTTATCAATGCCAAGGTGGATATCCTTGCCATCGATACCGCCCATGGGCATAATATCGATGTTATCAATATGGTGCGCAAGGTTAAGGCGCGCTTCCCCTCCACGCCGGTGATGGCGGGCAACGTGGCCACCGCGGCGGCTACCGTCGATTTGATCGATGCGGGCGCCGATTGCGTCAAGGTGGGCATCGGCCCCGGCTCCATCTGCACCACGCGCGTGGTGGCAGGCATTGGTGTGCCCCAGCTGACGGCTGTTATGGAATGTGCCGAGGCGGCGGATCGCTACGGCATCCCGGTGGTGGCCGATGGCGGCATTAAGTATTCGGGCGATATCGTCAAGGCTATCGGGGCGGGGGCCAGCGTGGTTATGATCGGCAGCCTGTTTGCCGGAACCGACGAAAGCCCGGGCGAGATGGAAATTTACCAGGGCCGTTCCTTCAAGGTGTACCGTGGCATGGGTTCCATCGCCGCGATGCAGCAGGGCAGCAGGGACCGGTATTTCCAGGAAAATGCTAAAAAACTTGTGCCCGAGGGCGTGGAGGGCCGTGTGCCTTACCGCGGCATGCTGTCGGAAACGGTTTATCAGCTGGTGGGCGGCCTGCGCTCTGGCATGGGATACTGCGGTGCGGCGGATATTCAGGCTTTGCGGGAAAATGCACAGTTTATCCGTATTACCGGTGCCGGCCTGACCGAAAGCCATCCGCATGATATCTACATTACCAAGGAAGCGCCCAACTATTCGTCCAGCCATTCGTAATACATCGCAAGTAAAGGGGGAAACCACCATGCAGTATCGCCACTTTGGCAAGACGGGCTTTGATATTTCGGCCCTTGGCTTTGGCTCCATGCGTCTGCCTTCCTATGAGAATGCCGCCGGCAATACGGTTTTTGACCACGACAAGGGCATTGAGGTTATTCATCGTGCCTTTGAGCGCGGGGTTAATTACATCGATACCGCGCCGGGGTATTGCAACCGGGAAAGCGAAATCATCGTGGGAAAAGCCTTAAAGGGCTGGCGCGATAAGGTGATGGTTTCCACCAAATATCCGGTGGATCAGGGAACCGCAGCCGAGCTTCGCGGGGATCTTGAAAACTCGCTGAAAAAGCTGGATGTGGACAAAATTGATTTTTACCATATGTGGGGCATCGGCTGGGACGATTACGAGCAAAAGCTGATTCCCGGCGGCGCGCTGGAGGAAGCCCGGCGTGCCAAGGAAGAAGGGCTGATTGGCCACATTTCCTTTTCCTTCCACGATAAGCCCGAAAATATGATGCGCTTGGCTGATACGGGCTGGTTTGATTCCGTATTGTGCCAATATAACCTGCTGGACCGCGCCAATGAAAAAGCCATCAGCTATGCTTCGGAAAAGGGGCTGGGCGTGGTGATTATGGGGCCGGTTGCGGGCGGCCGCCTGGGAGCGCCGTCTGATAAAATCAGCGGTATGATCCCGGGCAAGCGGGTCTCCAGCGCGGAAACGGCGCTTCGGTTTGTGCTGTCGCACCCGGGGGTGGGATGCGCGCTGTCGGGCATGTCCACAATCGATATGGTGGAGGAGAATGCCGCCACATGCTCGCTGGAAACGCCGCTAAGCATCGAGGAGCGGGCCAATGTTATGGCTTCCCTGGAGGAGAATAAGCGCCTGGCGCAGCTGTATTGCACGGGCTGCAACTATTGCCAACCCTGCCCGGCCGGCATCAATATTCCCTATATTTTTGAGGCGATGAATTACCACCGCATTTATCAGCTGACGGAATACGCCAAGGGCATGTATGGCAAGCTGGGAGAGGGCTCCAAAAAAGGCCCCAATTTCCTGGCCTGCCTGGATTGCGGCTTGTGCGAGAGCAAGTGCCCGCAAAAACTGGAAATCCGCCGTCAACTGCGCGAAACACACCAGGTGCTGGGTTAGGCGCCTAAAAGGAGGTACATCATGGATCAATCGGTACGGGCCAAATGCGATGCCCTGATAGCACAGCTTAAGGGCTATCAAAAGGCTGCAGTAGCTTTTTCCGGTGGGGTGGATTCCTCGCTGCTGGCTGCTGCGCTGGTTAAAGCAGTAGGCCCCGAAAATGCGCTTGCCATTACCGCGGTGACGGATCTGCATACCCGCCGCGAGCGGGAGCAGGCCAGCCAGATTGCCAAGGCGCTTGGTATCCGTCATCTGGTTTGCCCGGTGGATATTTATGAAGTATCGGGTTTGGTGGAAAATGGCGCCAAACGTTGTTATTACTGCAAAAAAACCGTCTTTGGTGCCATGCAGGCCATGGCGGAGGATAATGGCTTTGATATCTTATTGGATGGCAGTAACGCCGATGATGCGGGGGATTTCCGCCCGGGCCGCATCGCCGTGCGCGAGCTTGGCATTCCCAGCCCGCTGTTGACCTGTGGGCTGTCCAAGGAGGATATCCGGGAAGCTTCCCAGCTATTGGGGGTGCCCGGGGGCGACCGGCCCAGCCTGGCTTGCCTGGCTACGCGCTTGCCCATCGGTACGCCGATTACCCATAGCCGCCTGCAGCAGATCGACAGCGCCGAAACGGCGTTGGAGGAATTGGGTTTTGCAGGCGCGCGTGTTCGCCATCATGGGGAAATTGCTCGCATCGAAGTGGCGCCGGAGGATCTGGAAAAGGCAACGGTGGGCGATATGCCCAAGAAAATGTCGGAGGCCGTGCGCAGCCTTGGCCATTTTGCCTTTGTTACCCTGGATCTGGAGGGGTACCGCCGCGG
>JAQXFY010000145.1 GCA_029006015.1 bacterium | reverse complement strand
GCCATCGCCGACAGCAGCGCCCCAAGAAACGCAGCCAGCGGCGCTAACGCTATCCATTGCGGCAGCAAGGCAGCCAGGGCCAGCACAAACAGCCCGGAGCCCGCATTGATGCCCAGGATATTAGGCCCGGCCAGCGGATTGCCCAATACGGTTTGCAAAATATAGCCGGCTACCGCCAACGCGCTGCCCGCCAACAGGGCGGCCAGCACCCTGGGCCAGCGCACCAATAATAAAATCTGCCGCGCGGTTTCGGGCGCTTCGCCCCCCGTCAGCACCGCCCATTGCTGCCCAAGCGGAATGGACACCGCCCCAAGCCCCAGGCTCAGCAGCACAAGGATGACCAGCGCCAGCACGCCCCCGCCCCATATAAGTGCCTGCCGGGCATGCTCATTCAGGGTAAACATCGGGATACAAAAGGCGGGCTAACGTCATATAGCTATCCGCCCACCTGGCGTTTGGTTTATAGTGGAAAAGCTGTTGTTCCAGCATCACATAGTGCCCCTGCTGAACGGCCGACAAGCTTGCCCAGGCAGGGTGGGCCTCGATGGATTTTTGAAGGGCTTCCATGGCTTTATCGGGGCTTCCCATGGGCACCACCAGTATAAAATCCGGGTTTTCTTTCAGGATAACTTCCATGCTGAGTTCATCCAGCAGCGATGGATAACGCGCAGCGATATTGTCCCCGCCAAGCTCGTCCACCATCCGGGATACCATATTATCCTGCGGCAATGCCTTTGCCTTGGTGCTGAGCGCGCGGATCAGCAGCACGCTGGGCTTTTTCCCATCGGGCACGCGGGCCAGCACATCCGCGATGCGCCGGCGGGGCAGCGTGACATGCCGGTTATACAAATCCTTCCGCCCCGTTAAATCGGTACAGGTTTGCATCATGCCATCAAAATCTTCAAATGTTTCCACATGAAAGAAAGCGCAGGGAATATTGGCCGCCTGCAAAGTCTGCGCCACCGCCCGGTGCTGCGGAATATCCGAAGAAAGCAGGGCCAGATCGGGCCTAAGCGCGATCAGGCGCTCGGTATTAGGCGATTTGACCGAACCGATGATCTCTACCCCATCGGGCAGTTCCATGCCCCGATCATCGACATCTTCCGTTACGCCGATCAGCTGGCCGCCTGCCAGCAGCCAGGTTTCGGCATAGGAGCCCATTAAAGCAGCCACACGCCGGGGCGCCCCTGCCAGCTTGACAGGCGTACCCTCGCCATCGGTAAAGGAAATCCCTTCCTGGCCGGGATACGGGCTGCCGGGCAACGCATCCGTAGCCTCCGGCCCCGGCCGGGCGCACCCGGCCAGGGCCAAGGCCAGCATCATGGCCATTGCAATAAACAGGGTTGCCCCTTTACGCATGGTCTCCCTCCAAGATAGCCTGCTTCTGCTCCAGCAGTTCATTGCTGCGCAGCAAAGCATCGGCCTTGTCAATGCCAATCCGGTCGATCATATTGCCAAAGCGCTCGCCCGGCGTCCCTTCCCGTTTAAACAGCAGGATGGCTTTTTCGATCATTTCCAGCACCTGGTCGCAGTCGAAAATGCCCTCCAGCGGCGTGCCCAGGCGTGTTTTTTTGCCCCAACGCCCGCCGATATACAGCTTATATCCGGTGGTTCCTTCTTCGACGGCGCCAAATACGCATTTGCCTACACAGCGGCCGCAGTTGGTGCAGGCCGATGTATCCAGCGTTACCCCGCCTTCGCCACGCACAACGGCGCCGCTGGGGCAGGCATTTTGAACCGTACACTTGCCGCACCCCCGGCAAATATCCTGCTTAAAGGAAGGCACGCGCTGCCCGACAATGCCCAAATCATTAAGATCCGGCTTAACGCAGTTATTGGGGCAGCCGCCTACAGCAATTTTAAATTTATGGGGCAAGGTTACCTGGCGGTATCCCTTATAAAAGCGTTCGTGGATTTCCTGGGCAAGCGTTTGGGTATCGATCAGGCCAAAAACGCATACCGTTCCCTTACAAGCCACCACCGGGCGAACCTTGTTCCCGGTTCCGCCGGTTTCAAGCCCAGCCTTGGCCAGGGCCGCCTTCAAACCTTCCACATGCTGCAGCGGAACGCCCATGATCTCCGCCGTTAAGCGGGAGGTCAGCGCCACCTCGCCGCTGCCATACTGCCTGGCCGCCGCGCTGATGGCATCCAACTCGTCGCTGGAAAGCACACCGTTCCCCGTAATCACACGGACATTGAACAATTCCCCATCCCGGTTACACAAAAAGCCCTGCGCCTTAAGCGCTTTTTTCTGTTCAGCTGATACTGGCATAAACCCTTGCCTCCCCCAAATTCCTTTGTTCCCATTATACAAATACAATAATATAGTGTAAAATACCATTATCGAATGGATTCGATAGGATTTTCCCTATGGGAGGTTGACATGACCCTTCGTCATCTGGAAATTTTTATTGCCGTAGCCGAGCATGGGGGCATGAGTGCAGCAGCCAACGCGCTGTATATTGCCCAGCCAACCGTCAGCCAGGCCATTGCCGAACTGGAACGTCAATATGGCCTAAAGCTTTTCGAACGCTTTGCGCGCAAGCTTCATCTTACTTCCGCCGGGCAGGATCTGCTGGGGTATGCCCGGCACATTCTGTCATCCGTCAATGAGATGGACCGGCAAATGCGCTACTCGGCCGGGCGCCCCACCCTCAAAGTCGGCGCCACCATTACCGTGGCCACCTGCCTGCTGCCGGGCATATTATGCCGCTTTGAAAGCGTGCATCCCTACTATCGGGCGGAAGCCTGGGTGGGCAACACGCGCAACATTGAGGCGCGTGTATTAAGCAGCCAGCTGGATATCGGCTTTGTTGAGGGGGAAACCCATAGCCCGGATATCCGCTCCACACCCGTCACCAAGGATGAATTGATTCTGGTATGCGCGCCCAACCATCCCCTGGCGGGGCATGCACTGCTGGAAGCCGATGCCCTGGCCGGCCAGGATTTTGTTTTGAGGGAGCCGGGCAGCGGCACGCGCGCTTTATTTGAAAATTATTTATCCAACCACCATATCCATGTGCGCGAAAAGTGGGTTTGCAACAATTCCGAAGCCATCAAAAACGCCGTAATGGGCGGGCAGGGAATGACGGTTATCTCGCGCCTGCTGGTGCGGGAGGAGCTGACACATGGCAAGCTCATCCATATTCCCTTGGAGGAGGAGCTGATGCGCCATTTTTCCCTGATTCATCATAAAAACAAATATATTTCCCCTGCCCTGTCGGCACTGATGGAAGCCTGCCTGTATGAATCCTGCTAAAAAGCACCCCGATCACGTTGTTGCCGATTCCTCCCAAGGCAGCTTGGCGCCATGGAAAACCTTTTGGCCTTTACACCGCCCCGTTGCCGTGGTATAGTGGTTACCCTTTATCGCCTTATCATGTGCATAATGATGGAAAGCAGGTGCAGTACACATGAAAATCCTTGAAACAAAACGCCTTTTTCTGCGCACAATGAATGAAGGGGACTGGATGCCCCTGTGCGCCATTTTGCAGGATGCCGAGGTTATGTACGCCTATGAGCACGCTTTTACCGATGAAGAAGCGCGCGCCTGGCTTAACCGGCAATTGGAGCGCTATCAACGCGATGGATTTGGGCTGTGGGCGGTTATCCTCAAGGAAACCGGCGAAATGATCGGGCAATGCGGCCTAACCTGGCAGGACTGGGATGGCAGGCAGGTGCTTGAGATTGGTTATCTGTTTCAAAAAGCGTACTGGCATCAGGGCTATGCCACGGAAGCCGCCCGTGCATGCAAAGAATATGCCTTTGATACACTCCATGCGCCGGAGGTTTTTTCCATCATCCGGGACAACAACCTTCCCTCTCAACAGGTGGCCAGGCGCAACGGGATGCAGCCCGTTGGCCGCATGACAAAGCATTATTACAACATGGATATGCCCCATATTCTTTTTTCGGTCAAGCAGCCGGATTGATATAGGCACGGCCGGGGCATCCAACGCTGCCCTGCGCAAATGACAGCCTTTTGTATGGCACGCATTTTGGGCTATTCCATCCAGGCCACGGCTGCAAACCGGCCGGTTTTTCCCTTTTCCGCTCGATGCGAAAAAAAAGCATCGGTATGGCAGGCCGTGCAAAGCCCCGCCAGCGTAATATGGCCGGGTTTTACCCCCGCCTGCATCAAAAACCTGGCGTTGGCTTGCCACAGATCAACATGGGGCTTTCCTGCCCCGCGCAGCACAACGCCAGGCTCAAAGTGCGCGGCGCAATCCTCCCCTACTTCAAAGCAGCACGGGCCGATGGATGGCCCAATGGCTGCATATAGTCCCCCTGCGTCTGCGCCCAGTTGCACCAGTTTTTGGGCCGCCAGGCCTGCGATGTCCGCTACCGTTCCACGCCAACCGGCATGCACCAGCGCCAGCAGGCCGCTTTTGGGCGCATAAACAAACACCGGCACACAATCGGCAAAGTGTTTAACCAGTACATGGCCGCGTTTATCGGTATACAGGCCATCCGCCTCCGGCTGGGGCTGGACACCGCGCATATTGGCCGGCCCCGCCTCCATCAGGATGGTGCCGTGGACCTGATGGGTTTTATGCTGCGCAAGATTTTCGGCGCCCATCGCCTGCATCAGGCGGGTGTGATTGGCCGCCACGCGCGCTTGTTCATCGCCAACGCTTCCACCCACATTCAGGCTGTTCCACGGTGCGGGGCTGATACCGCCCATGCGCTCGCTAACGCCATGGCGAAGGCCAAGCGCCTCCAACTGGGGGGCGCTCCACCAGGCAATGCCCTGGTTTTCATGCCGAACAAAGCCCATATTCAAGCCTAAATTCTGCACCTTATTTCTCCCCTAACAGGCGGTCCAGCTCCTGGCGGAAGGTTTCGATATCCTTAAACTGCCGGTAGACCGAGGCAAAGCGGACATAAGCCACTTCGTCCAGTTCCTTGAGGCCGGCCATGACCATCTCGCCGATGCGCTGGGTAGGGATTTCCTCCTCCAGCAGGTTATACACCTGTTTTTCAATGGAGGAGACCAACGCATCGACCGCCGCTACGGGCACGCTGCGTTTTTCGCATGCCTTGAGGATGCTGGAGCGGATGCGCTGGGAATCAAACAGCTGGCGCCTGCCATCCCGCTTGATAACATATACGGGCACCATCTCCACCTTTTCATAGGTGGTAAAACGGCGCTGGCAGTTTTCACATTCCCGGCGGCGGCGGATGGCGCTGCCGTCCTCCGTCGGCCTGGAATCGATGACACGGCTTTCGGTATGGCCGCAATACATGCATTTCACGCAAAGCACCTTCTTTCGAAGCCTTTTCCCCATTATACTTCCCCAGGCCCAATTCGTCCATTTTTATTCGGTATACAGGCTGATGCCATCGGCCTCCACCAGGATGCAATCGTCCCCAACCTTGCAAATTTGCGCCCAGGGCACAATAAATTCATCCCGCGGCTTAAAAAAGGAACGGCGCTTGTCATCCGCCACCACAACGGCCTCCACCTGCCCGGTGGACAGATTCATTTCCAGATCGATGACCCTGCCCAGCCGCCGCCCATCGCGCACGTTGACCACTTCCTTGGTGCTCAGGCTGATATACCTTTCCATGCCCATTCCCCCCTCTGCATCAGCGTATGCACCCGGGTGCCCGGTTACGCCGGGCAAAAGGTTTTTCGGGAAAAAGATGCCCTTTTCCCGGCACCATCCGCCGAAAAACCATGTTATAGATGTGCCCCTTATTTGCCTTTCAAGCAAACAAGGGGCAACCATTTTTGCAAATAAAGCCTGCCTGCCGGCGCCGGCTACAGCGAGGGATCCTTCCGGCCCGCATCCCGGGTTTCATCCCCCAAAGCGCAAGGGGAGGCATCTTCCTCATCCGGCAAAATTTCCACTGCCGTGGGCACCAGGCCCGGCGAGCGTTTTTTATCATACACATGGGCGATCATCCAGCCCAGCGCCACCCCGGCCACCGCGCCGCCGCCCGCCCAGGCATCGGGTTGGGGCAAAGACAGCGCAAGCGCCAGCCCATATCCTGCTGCCGCCAGCGCTACCATCAGCCCCAGCGGCACGCCGTACACCATCCATGTGGCCCGCAGCGCATTGGCAGAGGATAATTCCAGCCTTACACGCTGCCCCACGGTAGCGCCGCAGGCATTTTTAACCCACGCGCGCATGACGCCGCCTTCATGGGCCATACACAGTCCGCATTTGCCGCAGGCCGAGGTCCGCTGGAGGGAAATTTCCACTTCATCCTGGCGCACCGCCACAACAATGGCCTGCTCCGTCATTCCCCTACCC
>JAQXFY010000144.1 GCA_029006015.1 bacterium | reverse complement strand
GCCCAGCGCAGACAGGCAGCACGTCAGCGCCGCGGTGCCGGAGTTGACGAACAGGGCGTGGCGCACGCCCAGCATTTTGGTAACTTCCTCTTCAAACATGCCGCATTGCCCGGGAATATCGCCCCGGTAACGGAACATGGTTTCGGGATCGCGCAATACCGCGGTAACCGCAGCGATTTCTTCTTCACCGATCAGCGCCCAGCCCAGGCCGCTGGTTTTAATGGGCGTTTGAATGGCAGGTGCACGTTTTTCGCTCATATAAAATCCTCCCATATCATTGCGGATATCCCAGTATATCAGCTGTGCGATAAATTTTAAAGCGATTGCGCTGCATTTTTTATTCCGGTATGGTATGATGGAAGGCAGAAAAGGAGTGGTATATCTTGAAGCTTTCTTTTACAACGTATGATATCGCCAAAAAGCTGACGCTGGATGAAAACATTGCCCTGGCCAAGGTGGCCGGGTGCGCGGGCATTGAGTTCCGTACCGACATGAAGGCTGCCCACGGCGTGGAAACCAGCCTGGATGCCGCCGGGCGCAAGGCCGTCCGCCGCAAGATGGAGGATAACTACCTGGAAACCGTGTGCATCACCACGGGCTACCAGTTCCACATGCTCGATGACGAAGCCCGTGCGCAGCAGGTGGAAGGGGCCAAGAAAGCCTGCGATCTGGCGTATGATCTGGGCTGCACCCGCATCCGCGTGTTTGGCAACCTGATCGAGGGCGATGCGCAGCAATGCGTGGAACGCGTATCCAAGGCGCTGGGCGAGGTGGCGGATTATGCGGCGCCCCTTGGCATCGATGTGCTGCTGGAGATGCATCAGGATTTTAACTTCTGGGGATACGCCCTGCCCGCCATTCGCATGGCGGCCCGGCCCAACCTGCATATCAACTACAACTGCGATCCGCGCGATGTCATTGCCGGGCACATTACGGAAACCTTTTCCCGCATTGCCCCTTATGTCAACCATGTGCACCTGCATAACCTGGATGATGGCTACCCTTACCTGGAGCTGTTTGAGCAGCTGGCCCGCCGCGATTACCAGGGTTATGTTTCCTTTGAGTTTGAAGGCAGCAGCGATCCGTTTGGCATCATGAAGCTGTCCGGGCACTATTTCCGCCTGCTGAGGGAGTGCGCGTATAAAAACGTGCGCTAAAGCCGGCGGCGCGTTTTGCACCCCAACAAAACAGATAAGGGAGGGAACCTTTCCATGGCGCAGATGAAAACCACCTATTTTTATCCCATTTCGGATATCCTGTTAAACCCCGGCATGGGCTTTAAAACCTTCCAGCGCTTCAACGGCGATCTGTTGAATGAAGGCACGGGCTGGACGGAAGGCTTTCCCATCGAATACCAGCGCGACCGTGGCACGCTGGATACGCCGGAATTTCCCCGCTGCACGCTAAGCTACTACCGGCTGTACTGGCGCTTTTTGGAACCCGAAAAGGGCAAGTTTAACTGGGAGCTGCTGGATAAAGCTTTTTATTACAGCCGCATGCGCGGGCAAACGCTTTACCTGCGCATCCCCGCCTTTGGCCCCAAGCCCGAAAGCGATGTGCCCGATTGGTTCAGGCAGATGGTCGGCCCGCGCGATGAAAGCCTGCCCTCCAAGTGGGTGTGCGATCCGGAGGACGAGCGCTACATCCAGCATTATGGCGATTTTGTGCGCGCCGTTGCCGCGCGCTATGACGGCCACCCCGATCTGGAGTGCGTGGATATCGGCATCATCGGCTTCTGGGGCGAGGGCGAGGGGACGGAGCTTGTTTCCTTTGAAACCCGTAAAAAGCTGATGGACGCCTATCTGGATGGCTTTAAAAACACCCTGCTGGTCATCCAGCCGACGGAGCGGGAAACCGCCGCCTATTCCTTTGCCAAGCGGCCCGATCTGGGCTGGCGCATCGATTGCCTGGGCGATATGCGCCGCACCATCAATCCGGATCAGTGGTGCCATATGCTGGATTTGTATCCCCAGCAGATCATCGAATGCGGGCTGCAGGATGTATGGAAAACCGGCCCCGTCAGCCTGGAAGCCTGCGGCGTTATGCAAGCGTGGTTCAACCGGGGCTATGATGTCGATTACATCATCGAGCAATCGCTCAAATGGCACATTTCCAATTTCAACAACAAATCCTCCCGCGTGCCGCCGGAGTGGCAGCCCAGCGTCAACCAATGGCTGAAGAAGATGGGTTACCGGCTGGCACCGCGCAAGGTGACCTTCTCCGGCGAGGTGGCGCCGGGCGGCAAGCTGGGCTTTGATGCCTGGGTGGAAAACATGGGCGTGGCGCCGTGCTACCGGGCCTATCCGCTGACTTTCCGCTTTGTGTATGACAATGGCGAGGCGCCCTTTACCGTGGCAACCGATGTCGATATCCGCACGTGGCTGCCGGGCGACAGCCTGGTGCGGGGCGAGGTAACCGTGCCCCGGAATCTGCCGGAGGGCACCTGCAAACTGCAATGGGCGCTGGTCAACCCCTTTAGCGATAAGCCGTGCGTGCAGTTTGCCACCAACGGCCGCGAGCAGGATGGCTGGTATACCCTGGGAACCATCGATATTAAGGCAGAGGGCTAACCCTTGCGGGCTGCCTCCTTAATCGGCATAAAAAGGCGCGGGCAATAAGGCCTGCGCCTTTTTGCTTTATCCAAAGCTAAACCATGGGCGGCTGCCGCCCCTTCCGGCGGCGTTATTTTGTCACATAAAAAGGAAATATGCCGGCAACCGGCCCATAACAGGAAAGCGAAGCGGCTGCCAAAAATATTGTGTGGGGCGCTGCCGGAATAAAAATTTTGGTTGCCCCTTGACAAAGGGAAGGAAGGGGATTATAGTATACAAGCGCGTGAGACGCGTTTGCGCCTGTAGCTCAGCTGGATAGAGTGTTTGGCTACGAACCAAAAGGTCGTGGGTTCGAATCCCGCCAGGCGCGCCATGGAAAGCGCATATCGTTTATCGGTGTGCGCTTCCTGATCTGGCGGCGTAGCTCAGTTGGCCAGAGCATTCGGTTCATACCCGGAGTGTCACTGGTTCGAATCCAGTCGCCGCTACCAGATCCATGAAGCGTTGCAGACGCTTCATGGATGTCTCTGGCCC
>JAQXFY010000143.1 GCA_029006015.1 bacterium | reverse complement strand
TTGCGTCAAAATGGAGATGGGGATCGAAAACATCCCCAATCTGGAGGTGCTGCCTTTTGCGCATACCGGAACCGAGGCGCTCGAGTGCATCCAGAAAGAAAAGGTGGATTGCTTAATCTGTGATTTGCTGCTGCCCATGCTTGACGGCGTGGAGCTGATTAACCAGGTGCGGCAATATGAAGATCTACGTATTATCGTAGTGACCGCGCTGTGGACGCCAAGTATTATTCAAGCCGTGAGGGAACTGGGAGTTGTCGATGCTTTTCCCAAACCGGCGCCCATGGATAAAATTCGCAGCCTGCTCCAAAACCCGCCGGTAAAGAAAATTTTATATAGCCAGGAAGAACAGGCTTTTTACCGGGCCTCCCAGTGGATGGATTATCTGGGCATGTCCAGAAGGCTTAAGGGCTTTCGGATGATCTGCCTGGCCATCACCTATGCTTCCCTCTATCCGTGTATGATGGACAGGGCTTCTAAGGGCGTTTATCCCGCGGTGGGCCAAAAGCTGGGGTATAGCCCGCAGGCGGTGGAACGAAACATCCGTACCGCCATCGAATCTTTATGGGTGCATGCCGATCCCAAGCGCCTGTATCGCGCCCTGGGTGCCATCGTAGCGGAGGACAGGGGCAAACCTACCAACCGTGAAATGATAGCTTATATGGCAGAGTTGATCCGGCAGGAGCCACCGGATTACATCCTGGGATAACGCATTGGCCGGGCAATAGCGGGCATAGTTTGTTCCGAATGATGAAAAACTATCGGAGGGACGAAATATGGCCCGCTATTTATTTGATGATGAAACCTCCGGAAAAACCATTGTTTCACTTGCGGCGGTTTTGCTGTTTTTTTATGTTGTGGGCATTTTTTCCGGCAAGGTTGCACTGTCCCTGCTGCCCGAGCAACAGGGGCAGCTGCTGGCCATGCAGGCCTCGGTTTGGGCAGCAAATCCCAGCGGTGCGCTGGCTGCGGGCATACGGCCGGTAATCGGCACTTTTATTTGGGTTTTCCTTGCGGGGCTGATGTCCCCCGGCATTGTATTGGTGCCGCTGGTTGTTGCTGTGCGCGGGGTGGCTGCCGGGCAGGCGATGGCGGCGCTGGCCTGCTGTGGGGGAAAGGCGCTGTTATGGCTGATTGTGCTTTTTGTGCCAGTGGAGCTGATCTGGATGGCCCCTGTTTTGCTTCAGGGGGTGCGAAGTTGCGCTTTATCGGTTAAAATGATTACGGCCCCAAGCCATGCGTGGCTAAGCGATGCATGGCGCCAGCGCATCGGCATGCGTTATCTGGCGGGAAGCGCCATCAACGCTTTGCTTTTGCCCGTATCCTATGGGGTGGCCTATGGACTGACCCGTGGCATGCTGTGGCTGCTGGCCCGGGGGTAGAGGGGTGAAACAAAAACATGAAACGCGTCATCTGGTTGGTGTTAGATGGGGTGGGCTGCGGAGCCATGCCTGATTGCGCTTGCTTTGGCGATGACCATCCCAATACGCTGCTCCACACATCGCAGGCGGTGGGCGGGCTGTCGCTGCCAACGCTTGAAAGGCTGGGCCTGGGTTGTATTCCGGATACGGGGGTAGGCGCAGCCGGGCAGCCGCTGGCCAGCTTTGGCCGCATGGCCGAACAGTCGCCCGCCAAGGATACCGTGACCGGCCATTGGGAAATGTGCGGGGTTAAAACCACCGTGGCGCCCAAGGTGTGGCCGCATGGGTTTCCGCCTGCCGTGCTGGAGGAGATTACCCATTTTTCAGGCCGTGGCATTTTATGTAACCAACCGGCCTCGGGTACGGAAATTATCGCCAAACTGGGGCAGGAGCATGTCCAAACCGGCAAGCTTATCATCTATACCTCGGCAGACAGCGTTTTGCAGATCGCCGCGCACGAGGGGGTTGTGCCCCTGGAGAAGTTGTATGCCCTGTGTGCGCATATGCGGGAATTTATGATGGGCGAATATGCCGTAGGCCGGATTATCGCCAGGCCTTTTACCGGGGAAAATGGGCATTTTGTCCGCACCGTTAACCGCCATGACTGGGCGCTGCCCGCCCCGGGCAAGACCATCCTGGATTGTGCAGAGGAGGCCGGTTTTACCACCGTTGGCGTCGGGAAAATAGGGGATATTTTTTCGGGGCGTGGGTTGGTGCAAAGCTTTCCCGATAAAGGCAACGAGGCCTGTATGAAACGGGTGATGGAACTGTGTGCCACCCGGTTTTCTGGCATTTTGATGGCTAACTTGGTGGATTTTGATATGCTCTATGGCCATCGCCGCGATCCTGTTGGAATGGCCGGTGCCCTGGCCCGCATCGATGAAGGCATCGGCGAGCTTTGTAAAATCTTGCAGGAGGGAGACGCGCTTTTAATCTGTGCCGACCATGGATGCGACCCTACGCATGGCCATACCGACCATACGCGCGAATATGTTCCCCTTTTATGGATGGATGGCGGGCCGGCACGCAGCCTGGGTACGCTAAACGGCTTCCAGCATGCGGCCACGCTTGCAGCGGGGCACCTGGGGTTGGATGCCGGCGCGCTTCCCTGGATTGGACAGGGCGCAGCATGCCCGGATTGAACGCAGGATACGAAGGAGGGCTTTTTATGACGGAAGCTTATGTGCGCGCCAAAGCGTGCGCCGGTTTTTTGAAAGATCGTTTGCCATTTGTGCCCCAAGTCATGCTTGTGCTGGGCAGCGGGCTGGGCGATTTTGCCG
>JAQXFY010000142.1 GCA_029006015.1 bacterium | reverse complement strand
TCCAGCAGCGGCTCATCCTCCACCGCCGTCAGCATGTCCTCCCCGGTTTCGGGGTTGCCCGTTATCTGCAAAAAGACAACGTCGGTTTCCCCATCCTCATCCTGCTCCATGGCATCCTGGGGTACCAGGGCGCAATACAGCTCGCCATCATGTTCAAAGGAGGCCAGCACCTGCATACACAGCGTGTTGCCCTGCTCGTCCACCAGTTCAATGGCCGAGGTTTCCTCCTGCTGCTCCAGCATGTCGTCGTGTTGGTTATCCATGTACATTCCCCTTTCGATTATCCATATATCCCTGCAAAATGATGCAGGCAGCCAGGCAGTCCACCCGGCCTTTTCTCTTTTTACGCGAAACTCCGCCCTCTATCAGCACGCGCTCGGCTTCCCGGCTGGAAAAGCGCTCGTCCCAGAAAGTAACCGGCAATCCGGTTTTTTCGGCCAGTTGGTTGGCAAATTCCATGGCCTGTTGTGCCTGTTGGCCCACCTCGCCGGATAGCGTTTTAGGCAGGCCCGCCACAATATGGGTGGCGCCAAGCTTGTGGCATAGCGCGCCCAGCGCCTCCAGATCCTCCTGCAGCGAGGTGCGCCAATGGGTACCCGCCGGCTGCGCCGTCAGCCCCAGCCCGTCCTCCACCGCAATGCCGATGCGGCGATGCCCGATATCCAGCCCAATCGCGCGCATGCTTACACCACCTTGATGCAAAAATCCGGGCAGACCTTGGCGCAGTATCCGCAGCGCACACACTTTTTCTCATCCGGCACCGCCCGGCCATCCACCAGCGAAATCGCACCAAACGGGCACCGTTTGACGCACGTTCCGCACCCGCGGCAATAATCGTGCACCATCATTTTGCGCTCCTGTTTGGCCAGGCGGCTAGCCGCCTCCTGCGGCACCGGGCTGCCTTCCACCAGGGCGATATTGTAATCCACCTCGTCCTCGCGCTGCATCCCCACGGCAAAGGCATCGACATAGGGCTTGCCGGCCACAAACGCCAGCGCTTGGTCCGCGCGGCCGATCAGATGCCCGCCCCCCAGCGCCTTCATGGCATAAATGCCCTTGCCCGCAGCCTTGGCCTTTTGCAGGGCGCGCTCCATATCCTCCCGCGTGCCGTCGCAAATGCCCAGGCCTTCCATATTAAAGATGGGGTGAATAACATCCACCATGGGCGATTTGGCCGCCGCTTCCACCGCCGCCACATAATGGGTGCTCAGCCCCACCGCGCCGATATAGCCTTTTTGCTTTAAGGTGATCCAATGCTCCAGCGCCTCGGCATGGCCGCGCAGGGTATGCTCGCTTTCCTGCTCGTGCAGCAAAAACACATCGATATAGTCCCGCCCGATGCCGCGGCATGCTTTTTCAAAGCTTTCCTGCGCCATCTCCTTGGTATAGGCATAGGATTTGGTGCACACCACCAGATTGGGATAATCCACCATTGCCCGGCCGATATAAGGATAGGTATCGTAATACTCCGCCGTATCCACCATGTTGATGCCGCGCGAGGCCGCATAACGAATAAGGTTAGCGCCCTGCTCAACCGGCAAGGCGCATTGCAGCGGGCCCATCGTTAACGTGCCCAGCGCCAAGCGCGATACCCGCGCCCCGCCCGGCCATAGATAGGTTTGCTCCATGTTATTTTAACCGGTTGGCCTGCAGGTAGAAACGGATGATATATTCCAAAATCTCATCCCGCTCCAGCTTGGCGATCAGGCCCCTGGCATTCCGATGGCTGGTAATATAGGTAGGATCCCCGGAAATCAGATATCCTACGATTTGATTAACCGGGTCATATCCCTTTTCCTTAAGCGCCAGATACACCTGGGAAAATGTATCCCGCACCACTTCGTCTGCGCCGCTCGTCCGAAAGACCATGGTTTCATCAAATTCACGGTTCATGGCCAGCCCTCCTATCCGCACGCTTAAAGGGATTATACCATAAGCTTATCCAACACACGCCATGCCTATGGTGTAATTCATTTTTCTTATTATACCGTATCTTTTGAGGGCTGACAATCATCCGATACCTCTTTTTTCTTAAAACGGCCCGACTGCACCAGGTTTTCGTACAGGCGGCTGGCCGCACAGCGGATAAGCAGCACGATGGGCATGGTCATCACCATTCCCATCACCCCAAAGCGGGAACCGGCCGCCAGCAACAGCAGCATAACCACCGCCGGATGGATATCCACCCCGGAGCTCAGCAGCCGGGGCGCCACCACGATGGCCTCTATCTGCTGCACCAGCGCCACAATGCCCACGGACAGGATAACCTTGTCCCACCCCAGCGGCGCCACCACCGCCAGCATGGGCACCAGGGCGATCCAGGCCCCAAAGTAGGGCACAAAGTTCATGATAAAGTGCACCACGCCCCATAAAAGCGCGTATGGAATACAAAACACCGCCAGCAGCACGCCGGTGGCGGCGCCCACAAAAGCAGCCACGCCCACCTGTGCGCGGATAAAGCCACGCAGGGCATCGGCCATATCCCGCCCCAGGGCCATCCATTCCGCCCGGCTCTTGCCCGGCAGCAGCCGGCACCAGGCATGCGACAGGCGCTCGCCATCCTTTAAAAAATAAAACGCCAGCACAGGAACGGGAATAATCCACGCCAGCTTGGGGATCGAAGCCCCCAGGTGCCATACCCAATCGGCCATATTTTGTGCGCCGTCCGCGCTAAAAAAGCCCAGCACCCGGTTTTTCATCGCCAGCATAAAGCCTTCCGGCACCCCGGCCGCGCGCATTTTATCCGCCAAGCTTTCCAGCAGGCGGACGGCCTTATCCATAAGGCCGGGCAGCGCGGCAATCAGGCCCTGGATCTGGCGCACCAGCGTGGGCATGGCCAGGGCGATGGCGGCGATGGGAAGCAGCAGCATCAGCAGGCAGGAAAGCGCCGCACCGCCCGGCCCCATCCGGCGCTTAAGCCGCGCATGCAGGGGGGACAGCAAAAAAGTAATGATGCCCGCCCACAGCGCCGTTAAAACCGCCGGTTTAAACGCCCATACCGCAAAGGCCGCCACCGCCAGGGCCAGGAGTATCCCCAGCGCACGCAGCAGGTGACGTTTGGTCATAACGGCCCTCCTTTATCGGTAAAAGGGCAGCCTGGCGGCTGCCCTTTGGGGTTGGGTGGCGTTTACATCATGTGCTTGACATGCTGCATCGCGCAGCGCATCTTTTTTTTGCCGCTGCGCACCATACGCCGCACACAACGGCTGTCCATCACCGGCTGCATCACCATGCCGGCAACGGTACCCAGGATGACGCCCGCCACCATGCCACAAGCCAGAGTGTTTCTCATCATGCATCCCTCCCTGACGTTTTCACGCTTATCATGTCCCCAGGCTCGCTAATCAATACCACCAACTCGTCCCCCACTTCGGCCCAGGCAAACTTTTGCACCATCGCCCGGCCGCAGGTCAAATCCTCCAGCACCCCGCGGGACATTTCCAGCGCCTGCACACGGCCGGTATTTTCGTTAAACCAAAAATCGCGCAGGGTCCCCGCCTCATTGCCGGCGGTATCCAGCATACGGGCGCTGCCCAAGCGCTGCTTCCGGCCGCGCTGCCAGCGGCAATTTCTGACAACAACGGCTTTTTCCCCCAGCACAACGATATCCCGAAAGCTGACGGCGCCCTTTCGCGCCAGCACGCCCTTTCCCTGCAGGACGATATCCTCAACCTGGGTACCATCCTCGCTCAGGCGCACATCCCATACGCGCCCCAGTACACGCGCATCGCTTGCGCGCACCACCGGCAACCCCAGAAGCTGTTCCCTTTTACGCATGCCGTTTCCCCCTTTTTTTAAAAGCTTTATCCCCCCGGCGGGCCGGATAAAATAAAAAAGCTATCCGTTTGGATACGGATAGCTTCTGAAAAAGGGCTGCGGTTTATGTATGCCCCCGGCTTTTATATATTTTTGGCCTGGCGCGTCATGTAATCATCCACCGCCGCCTTAACGGATTCCTCCGCCATGACCGAGCAATGGATCTTGGCATCCGGCAGCCCGCCCAGCATTTTGACCACATCCATATTGGTAATTTTGAGCGCCTCGGCCAGCGTTTTCCCCTTGAGCAAATCGGTAAACATGCTGGAAGAGGCAATGGCCGCCGCGCAGCCAAAGGTCTGGAATTTGGCATCGGTAATCACGCCATCTTTAATTTTCAGGTACAGCGTGGTAGTATCGCCGCATTCCGGGCTGCCCGCAACGCCCACGGCATCGGGGTTTTCCATCACACCGCTGTTGTGCGGATTGGTAAAGTGCTGGATAACGGTTTCGGTGTACATGGTCATTCTCCTCCCAATCAACTCATTGGTTGCCCCGCACCAGGGGGGACAGGGCAAACAGCCGCTCGGCCATGCCCGGCAGCACGGCCAGCAGCGCCTCAATATCCTCCATCGTGTTTTCCCGGCCGATGGAAATGCGCAGCGTTCCCCGGGCGGAAATGGAATCCAGCCCGATGGACGCCAGCACATGCGAGGGTTCGCCCGCCCCCGCGCTGCAGGCCGATCCGCTGGATACCGCAAAGCCCTGCATATCCAGCAGCAGCAAAAGCGATTCGCTTTCGATGCCCCGGAACGTCATGCTGACTACGCCGGGCAGGTGGTATACCTCGTTCCCGTTAAAGGTGACGCCCTTTACCTGGGACATACCGGCAATCAGGCGCCGCCGCAGGCCTTCGATGCGCGCCATTTCATCGGGCAATTCCTGCATGGCCAGCTCCGCCGCCATCCCCATGCCCACGATGCCGGGCACATTTTCCGTACCGGAGCGCTGATTTTTCTCCTGCCCGCCACCCACGATCAAAGGCGGCAGCACAACGCCCTCGCGCACATAAAGCGCGCCGGTGCCCTTGGGGGCGCCAAACTTATGCCCGGAGATGGACATCATGTCCACCCCCCACTCCTGGGCGCGGATGGGCACATGCCCGGCAGCCTGCACGGCATCCACATGCAGCAATACGCCGCTATCCCGGCACACGCGGGCGATTTCCTCGATGGGCTCAAGCGTGCCAATTTCGTTATTTGCCATCATGATGGAAACCAGGCAGGTATCCTTGCCGATAGCCTCGCGAACCGCCTCCGGATGGATGCGGCCGGTAGCATCGGGGGATACATAGGTAGCCGTCATCCCCTGCTCCACCGCGCGCTCCACCGCATGAAGCACGGCATGGTGCTCGATAGTGCTGGTGACGATGTGCCCGTTTGGGCTGGCACGGCGCACACCCTCGATAACCCAGTTGATCGCCTCCGTCCCACAGGAGGTAAACAACACGCGATCCTCCGCCACACCCAGCAGGCCGGATACCTGCCGGCGCGCCCGGTCCACCAGGGCGCGGGCGGCGCGCCCCGGGCCATGCTGGCTGGAAGGGTTGCCAAACCCTTCCTCCATTGCACCCACCATGGCGCGGATAACCTCCGGCCGCACGCGGGTGGTGGCCGCATTATCCAGATAAATCATGCTCTCACCCTTCTTCGGCATCGCGGATCATGTCCTCAAGCGTCATGCCGTCAAGCACGCCGTCGATGCCCTTTTGAAGTTTTTCCCACACGCGCCGTGTGACGCAGGCTTGCGCCATTTCGCAGGCATGCCCATCCAGGCAGGCCGCCGCCGTCATGGAGCCTTCCAGCGCGCGCAGCACCTCGCCAACGGTGATGTCCTGCGGGGGGCGGGTCAGCCGATAACCGCCATGTGTGCCGCGCTGCCCTTCGACAAGGCCTTCACGCCGAAGCTTTCCCAGCAGTTTTTCCAGATACGCCACCGATATGCCCTGGCTGGCGGCGATATCACCCAGCTGCACATAGGCGTTTCCCGCCTGCGCCAGCTCAAAAGCCGCCTTAAGGCCATACCTTGCTTTTGTCGATAACAGCATGCACGTTCCCCATTTTCAGACAAAATCACTCCGAAACGCAATTAGGATACATACATTATGTCCGTTTGTCAAGCCGCATATACCGAAACATAGCGACATCCGCCATTTGCCAGAAAACACATAATTGTATATAATACACTCCGAAAACTAGTGGTATTGGAAAGTAGGGATGGGATATGTTGGGTTCCGGGCTAAAAAAGCTGGCGCAGCAGCTGGGAATGACGGTTTCCGGCGGCATGGCCTACGGCGCGGTGGATGGCTATCTTGTTTCTTTCAGCGAGGGGATGGGTGAAAAAAACGTTTGCGTTTCCGCCCATTTTGCCGATGAAAACGGAAAAAATGCTTTTCTGGCACATTTTCAGGCCCCCACCATGGGCAGCATCTATCGCCTGCAGCACTTTGAAATGATGCAAGCCGGCATCTGCTGTACCTTTGTGGATAACCCGGGCACGCTCAAGCGCATCCAGGCCTTTTTGCCGGAGCTGACCAGCCAGCTTTCCGCCTGCGGCGCCGCCGGGCTTGAAACCTGCCCGATTTGCGGAAATGCTTTGGCGGGAACCGGCCGCCCCTACCGCATCGGCAGGATGGCCGCTATCGTTCATCCCTCCTGCATTGATACCATCAGCCAGCAGGCTCTGGAAGCCCAACAGGAGCAGCGTCTGCAACCCAAACGCATCGGCCGGGGCATCCTGGGTGCGGTGTTGGGCGCCGTGGTTGGTGCCATTCCGTGGGCCATCGTCTATTCCCTGGGCTGGTTTGTCGGCTGGCTGGGCCTTTTGATCGGCTTTTTAGCCACCAAGGGGTACGAGCTGCTGGGCGGCGGCCGGTGCAAGGCCAAGGTCATCATCATCATACTGGCTACGGTGCTGGGCGTGGTGCTGGGCAACTTCCTGGGGGATTATATTACGCTGGTTTCCATGGTGGTAAAGGGCGAGGTCGATCTGGCCTTCAGCCAACTGCACACATTTATTTTCTATCTGTTGGGCGCCAGTGCCGAGTACCGTACCGATTTTATAACCAACTGCGGCCTGGGCCTGCTGTTTGCCGTGCTTGGCTGTTGGGGCGTATTTAAAGAGGTTGGCAAACAGGCCGCCACCGGCCCGGCGATTGCACCGCTCAACTAACCCTGGGGACATGCCCCTTCTTAACGCCTGGTGTATGGTGTCCTTTCCGTTGCGTGGCAAATGCCAAAGCCGGATGTGGGCA
>JAQXFY010000141.1 GCA_029006015.1 bacterium | reverse complement strand
TTGTTTTCGACAAAAGCCGAAATCTGTTGAACCGTCATCTGATTCACCGGCCCTTTCGTTAATAGAGGTTGCGCTTATCGATGACGCGCACGGCCTTGCCCTCGCTGCGGGCAATGGTCTTGGGGGCCACCAGCTGTACCTTGGCATAAATGCCCAGCATGGCCTTGAGCGCTTCAACCAGTTCCTTTTCCTTTTGGGCGATCTGCGCCATGGCATCGGAGAACATCTCCGGCGTGATCTCCACCTGCACCTCCAGCACATCGCTGTTGTTGACGCGGCTGACGATGATCTGATAATTGGCCGTATACCCCTTATTGAGCAGCACCGTTTCGATCTGCGAGGGGAACACGTTGACGCCCTTTATAATCAGCATGTCATCGCTTCTGCCCATGGGCTTGGACATTTTAACGTGCGTACGCCCGCAGGAGCATTTTTCGCGGCTGAGCACGCAGATATCGCGCGTGCGGTAGCGCAGCAGCGGGAAAGCCTCCTTGGTGATGCTGGTAAAGACCAGCTCGCCTTTTTCGCCATCGGGCAGCACCTCGCCGGTGACGGGGTTGATGATCTCGGCAATAAAGTGATCCTCATTGATATGCATGCCGGTCTGCTCACTGCATTCAAAGGAAACGCCCGGACCGGAAATCTCCGTCAGGCCATAGATATCATACGCCTTGATGCCCAGTTTATTCTGGATATCCTGGCGCATTTCCTCCGTCCAGGCTTCGGCGCCAAAGATGCCGGCCTTGAGCTTGATCTGATCGCGCAGCCCACGCTCGTGAATGGATTCGCCCAGATAGGCCGCATAGGAGGGCGTGCAACACAAAATGGTGGCGCCCAAATCGCACATAAACTGGATCTGCCTGTCCGTATTGCCGGAGGACATGGGCAGCGTCAGCGAGCCCACCTTGTGCGAGCCGCCGTTGAGCCCCGGGCCGCCCGTGAACAACCCATAGCCATAGGATACCTGCACCACATCATCCTTGGTGCCGCCCGCCGCAACGATGGCGCGGGCACAGCAATCTTCCCACAAATCCAAATCATGCTGGGTATAAAAAGCAACCACGCGCTTGCCGGTGGTGCCGCTGGTGGACTGGATGCGTACGCAATCGGACATCGGCGCGGCAACCAGGCCATACGGATAAGCTTCCCGCAAATCGTCCTTGGTTAAAAAGGGCAGCTTGTGCAGATCATCCACGCCGCGGATATCATCGGGTGTAACGCCTTTTTCCTCCATCAGGTGGCGGTAATAGGGCACGTTTTCATACACGCGATGCACGGTTTTAACCAGCCGCTCATCCTGCCAGGCGCGGATTTGCTCGCGCGGGGCACACTCTATTTCGGGTTGATAGTAATGGGGCACTGTCAGCAGATCCTTTCCGTGTAGAGCCTTGGTTCTTCCGCCGCCCGGAAGAGCCTACCTTTCCGCGCGTTATCATATCACTTTTAAGGTTATGCGTAAATAATCCCGCCGCAAAGCGCAATGCAACATTTGCAAAGCGCCATTCCTTGGCGGCATAACCGGGCCCTATGGGGCATTTTTGCCTGCGCTCCATGGCCTGGCGCCCCGCAGAAAAAATATACTTGTCCGCTTATCTATCCGGCATCAATATGTGCGGCCCTGGGGCACGGTAAAGCCCACGGCATCGCCGTTTTCTTCATAGGGATAGATCCCGGTTTCCCATGCCCGGCCTTCGACCACCGCCCCCGGATACATTTCCATCAAGCCATCGCCCAGATAATCGCTGTTCCATTGCTTGGCCAGCTGGGCATCATATACCCATAAAGGGGTGTATGATAACCGGGCGCCGGGAAAATCCTGCACCAGTTGCAGGGCATCCTTTTTAAACAGGCCCCAGCTGGTTTCCTTAACGCAGCTAAGGCGAACCAGCTCCGGATACACGCTGATCTCATATTGCCCCTGGCCATCCTGTATCAACCGCATATCCAGGCGATCGGACGTTACCCCGGCATGCTGTTGCAGCCATGCCTGCAGGCGCCCCTCCTCCGCCCGGGCACGTGCTTCATCCTGTATGCCCAAGGGCCAGCTGATCTTAACCGGCACGGGTTTTCCGGCCCCCTCGCTGTGCTCCAGATAATATACCAGCGTATCGGACCAGTAAAGTCTGTTGCCTTCCTGTATTTGCGGCGGATATCCCGCTTGGCGCGTCATTTCATGCCGGCCCACCAGCCTGCACACCAGCCCCGCCTGGCGAAGGCCGATAATCTGCGCGGCAGTAGCCTCCCCCAGCGCATAGGACGGCCGGATGGGCAGGGTAAGATCCAGGCCGTCCGGGCACGCGGGGTAGATGCGAAGCCCCAGGCTATGGGCTGCCTGCAAGGGATCCTGTGCATCCGGGGCATATTGCAAAAAAGCCGGTTCAAATTTTTCGGATGCCGTTTGCAGCAGCTGCGCCACCTGCGGCCAATCGGGGCTGCCTTCCACTCCATAACACAGCTCCATGGCCTGCGCCATTTCTTCCTGCCCGTTTCCGGGGGGAATCCCATCATCCAACCGGGTTTGATTTTCGACGCCATCGGAAAGCGCCCCATCGCCATCCGCTATGCGCGTTACATATATAGGAAAAAGCGTATCCGGTTGACCGGCCGCCTGGCGCATGCGATGCAGCAGCCCCCAGCCGATGGTTCCCTCCCGCGCCCAGCTAAGTACCTGGCCCTCCAGATCGATGCCCTGCGGCGCAGGGGTGGGCGATGGGGTGGCAGCCGGCAAAGGGGTGCCCAAAGGCGGGGTGGCCGTGGCTTGCGGCATTGCCTGCCCGCAGCCGGAGCATACGGCCAACGCCAGGCCCAACATCATGCATATTGTGGCAGACAAGCTTTGCTTCATCCGACATCCACCCCTATATCCCCTGTTATGGGTTACCGCGGTTCCGCGCAACCCGCTTTAACGCTTTATTCCATCGCCACTATATACAACCCACCGCCGCATGTCAAGCTTGAATAAGTATTGATTTGTATATGGTTCATTTGCCCCGTTCCCCCGATCGGCCGCATGCCATGCCCGAATGCCGCCCCGCCTGTCCATTGCCGCTGCCCCCAGGCCGCGCGGCTAAAAAAAGCGCAGCTGTTTTTCCCTGGTTTCCCAGCGCGCAACAAAATCCAACACCTGCTCCGCGCCATAAAGAATGCCATGCTACCGGCACATTTCGCGTGCCAGATGGCCCAGGCGGGCGGCATCCGGACTTTGGAGGTTATAAGAAAAGCCAAAGCGCTTTATATATTCGGCCTTCAGGCCGGGAAAATGCTCATCCAGCTTGTTATAGTAATATTCCCGGTTGCCATGGCGCAGCGTCATGCCCATGCCAAAGGCCACAACGCCCTGTACCCCGGCATCGATGCAATATTCCAGCACGCCCCGGATGTTTTGGGGCGTATCGTTGATAAAGGGCAGGATAGGCGTCATCCAAACCACGGTGGGGATGCCCGCTTTTTGCATTTCCTTTAGCACCTCATACCGGCGGTGGGTGGTGGCCACATGCGGCTCCACCTTGCGGCATAGAGTTTCATCAAAGGTGGTCAGCGTCATCTGTACCACGCATTTAGCCCGGTGATGGATGCGCTGCAAAAGCTCGATATCCCGCAGCACCAGGTCGGATTTGGTCAAAACCGCTGCGCCAAAGCCATGTTTTTGGATGATCTCCAGGCAATCGCGGGTATGATGCAGCTTGGCTTCCAGCGGCAGATACGGGTCCGTCATGGCGCCTGTGGTAACCACGCATGCCGCCCGTTTTTTACAAAGCGCCGCCTCCAGCAGCTGAGCGGCGTTAACCTTTACCTCGATATCCTCGAAGGTATCGGTCATCCCATAGCATTGGCTGCGCGAATCGCAATAGATGCACCCATGCGTATAGCCGCGGTAGATGTTCATGTTGTTTTTATTGGACAGGATGCTTTTTGCCAGCACCTCGCGCATATCGGCGCCACCCTCCAGCCGCATTCCATCATTTGTTTTCCCATCGATGCCGATTATACCATCCTTTAAGCGGTTCCGGCATATGCATCCATCCAGCCCCAAGGTTTGCAGGCGGCGCAGTGCATGCTATAATGCCGCTGAATGCTCATCCATGACAAACTTTTTGATTAGGAGTGCCCCTATGCTACCGCCATACAGACGTTTAAAACTGGCATGTTACACCACAAACATTTCGATGTCCGTGGTAACGAACCTGTCGCCCATTTTGTTTTTGACATTGCACCATGTATATGATATTTCATATTCATTGCTTGGCCTTTTGGTGCTTGTTAATTTTGTAACGCAGCTTGCCATCGACCTGGTTTTTTCTTTCTTTTCCCACCGTTTTAACATTGCAAGGGCGGTTGTTCTAACGCCGGTCCTAACCGCCCTGGGCCTTATCATCTATGCGCTGTGCCCTTTGCTTTTTCCCGGCAGAGCATACCTGGGGTTTGTTATTGGTACTTTCTTTTTCTCGGTCTCCGGCGGGCTTTCGGAGGTGCTGATAAGCCCTGTAATAGCGGCCATTCCCTCCAAAGATCCCGACCGGGAAATGAGCAAGCTGCATTCGGTATATGCCTGGGGCGTTGTTTTTGTTGTTATCTTCAGCACAATCTTTTTGCGTGTGTTTGGCACAAACAGCTGGTACATGCTAACGCTTGTGCTGACCGTGATACCGCTGGCCGCTTTTTGCCTATACCTTGGAACCGATATTCCCAAAATGCAAACGCCGGACCGGGTTTTGGGCGTATTGGAATTTATGAAAAACAAAAACCTGTGGATCTGCTTTTTTGTCATTTTCCTTGGCGGGGCAAGCGAAGCCACCATGACGCAGTGGAGCTCCAGCTTTTTGGAACAAGGCTTGGGCATTCCCAAGGTATGGGGGGATATCCTGGGGGTGGCTTTGTTTTTTGTCATGCTCGGCACAGGGCGCACGCTATATGCCAAGTTTGGCAAAAACATCACACAGGTATTGCTTTTGGGCACGATTGGCGCTGCCATTTGCTATGGCATGGTAGCGTTGTGCCCTGTTGCCGGCATCGGGCTGATTTTCTGCGTATTAACCGGTTTTTGCGTTTCCATGCTATGGCCGGGCAGCATCCTTGTCGCTTCCGAGCGTTTCCCAACAGGCGGCGTATTTATCTATGCCATGATGGCCGCCGGCGGAGACCTTGGCGCCTCGATCGCCCCGCAGCTGGTCGGCATCGTAACCGATGCGGCCATCAGCAATCCGGCCGCTTTGGAATTGGCACAAGCCCTCCATCTTGCGCCCGAGCAGCTTGGCCTTAAACTGGGCATGCTTGTCGGGGCGCTGTTTCCGCTTGCCGCCATACCGCTTTACGCCTATATACACAAAGCCCGCAAAAAATCATAGGCCTGCGCGTTGCCCAACGATCAACGCGCCTTGCTTTCATATCCCCAATGTAAAAATATAACTTTTTTCTACAGCCATCGGGATATTTCCTGCATAACAGCCATAATTTTCATCACAGCCCATTCCGCTATTGAAAATTTGCACTGGTTATGATACGCTAACCCCAGTATATTTTAGTTCCACAAATGTGGAGAAAGGGATGTAGCATGGGCAAATTTGTCATTCGCAATGTCAGCTCTGGTATCAAGTTCGACCTGAAGGCCACCAATGGCCAGGTCATCGCCACCTCCGAGATCTACACCTCCAAAAGCGCCTGCGAAAACGGCATCGCCAGCGTGCGCAAGAATGCCCCCATCGCCGGTGTGGAGGATCAAACCGCCGAAGGCTTCGAAACCCTGGTTCATCCCAAGTTTGAGATGTATGTGGACAAGGCCGGCGAATACCGCTTCCGCCTGAAGGCCCGCAATGGCGAGATCATTGCCACTTCCGAAGGCTATAAAGCCAAAGTGAGCTGTGAGAACGGTATCGAGAGCGTCAAAAAGAACGCGCCCGAGGCTGAAATCGTGGAGGAATAACGTTGGATATCCGGAAAAAGATCGAAGAGCTGGTCTCCAAGCTCCAAAGCGACAAGGATCTGCTGAAAAAGTTTGAGGCAGACCCTGTTCCCGTCATTGAAAAGCTGGTGGGCATCGACCTGCCGGACGAGCAGATCAATCAACTAGTGGAGGGGATCAGGGCAAAGCTCAACCTGGATAAGCTGGGCGGCGCTTTGGGCGGCCTGGGCGGCCTTTTCGGCAAAAAGTAAACACAAAAGGAAAAAGCCCCTGCGGCATTGATGCAGGTTTTCCCTTGATGACAGGGTTTGCCCTGCCGCAGCGCCAGGCCCCAAGGAACCCGTTGCCAGGAAAAGCGTAAGCGCTCTCCCGCCGGCAAAAAATCAACGGATAAAGCGGCTCCCCGGAAATGGGGAGCCGCTTTTATGGGTATTGCACAATCCGCCTCAACCTTGCTATGCGTATGGCAGGCAGATTGAGTCCCTTACACATGGCGAACAAACAAGCGGTAGCCGCTGTCCATTTTACGGGTTAGCGCCCTTGGCGGCAATATAAGGGCCGCATGATTTGATGATATCCCTATCCAAGTTACAGAAGGAACATGTAACATCGCAACCATACAGACTCCATCTGGCGGCCTGTTTCATCCTCCGCCAAGCGGCCGCATCGCTATTGCTTTCAAAAATTCCAGGGGCCCGGCAAGTGGATAGCAAAGCACAAAAAGCAAAATACCAGCATTATGGGTGCTGCCTGTTTTATCAAAATCCGGCGTTCAAGAATGGATTTCATTTACACAATCCCTTATAGGGTATCCGCAAACTTTATTCTGCTTTTAATCCAGCTGTCTTCAAAATATTCCAAGATTCTTTGGCTTTTATCACTCATAGGATGAACCTTCAAAAACTCTCCCAGGTAAAAGAAATACATATGGTAACAATAGAAAGCCAGCCGTTCCGGCCGCAGCTGATACGGAATGTGGTTGCCCTTTAGCGTATCATTAAACAATTTCCGTGCCCAATCATAACAGCCCATCACCCAGGCATCGCGCTCGATGGGGGCGTACATCGCCTCGTCCCAGTCAAAGATATAATTCCGCCCGTTCCCGGTAAAAAAATTCCCTCCGGCATCCCCATGCGTCAGATAAAAATCGCCTCCATCTTCCCGGCAGCGCTCTGCAAACTGCGAAAGCCGCAGCGCGCAGTGGGCAATCTCGCCCCCAAAGCGCTCAAAGGTAGACAGCACCAAATCGGTCCCATCGGTTTTGGGGGCGCTTTTGAGCCTATCCCATTGTTGGTAAAAACGCACGGCCGCATCATCGGAAAATGATGCGGCAGGGATGCCCAGCCCCGGCTTTGTCAGCTGATAGACTTTGCACATCATTTGATATTCCGGGGCTTTGGTATCATCCTTTTCTATATTTTCGCCGTCCACCCATTCAAACATCCCCATGAGCGCGGTATCGAATTGGGGGCACAGCCTTCCATCCCTTGTTTTTATGATATGGCCAACAAAATCGATCCCATTCTCACAAAGGTATTCGATTACAGACAGGCCGCCCGCAAACCTTTTTTGGTGGAAAGGCAAATAGTCCATTTTCAAAAAATAAACGCCGGCAGTGCCCCTTACCTTCCAGGTTTCACCGTAATAGCCGCGCTTGGCAGGCGTGATCTCGATGGCTGTAATATCATATTGCTGATATATGGCATCCTTCAAGCTATTGATATATGCCTGATCCCGCAGGATATGATTCATCATGCCCCCACCTTTCGCCCATCCGCGCAAGCCCCCGAAAGTGCCTTCAACCCTGCAGGATGTTAGATGTGTTTACTATAAAGCCCCGGGCATCAAAACACAAGGGCGGGGATATCCGCTTCCACCCCTTGGCTGATAAACGCCCGCCGCAAAGCCGGTGCTGTTCGCCCATCATATGCCGCGCCATCGTAAAAAGATTGATTTTTAGCATATACTTTCCTTGCAATATGGGGTTATGGATATTATTATAGTATGTAATATTGGTTTTCATCCAATAAACCCGTTCAATGCAACAAGTGATGAGCCACGGAGGGATAAAATGAACGGCCACAAAGCACTTGCTCCATCACCCATTATGTGCAACAGCTGCGGGGCGCATCTTGAAATTAAAGATATGCAGGAGATTGTTGAATGCCCCTACTGCGGCACAAGATATTCCGCATCCGATCTATTGAACGAAAGCGACGCCGTTAGAGCCGCGCGCATCAAGGCGCAATGCGAAAGGGAGCTCGAGGCGGCGCGCATGATGAATGCTGCCAAATGGCAGCGGCAGGAAGAATCAAAGGCAGCAATTGAGAAGTTCAAGAGGAGCGGCTTCAGCAAATTTCTGATTGTCTGTACGGTTATTTCATCCCTTGTTGCCATATCGCAGTTATCCGATGGCGCCGCTATGGCCGGCATGATTGCCCTGGTTCAGGCCGGCTTGTATCTTACCACCTGGCTGATGGGCACGGGGGTTATCCGGGGAAAAAAGAAAAGCACGCGCACCCTGATTGCGGTTATTGCATTCGCCCTCATTATCCCGTTCTTTATGTTTTGCCCCGATTCGGATACCTCTTCCAACGAATCCAAACCCGAGCGGTTTGCATGGACGGATATTGAAATGCATAAAGCCCTGCCGGAACCTATAAACCCGTACGGTGAGATCAGCCGCAATTCCCAAACGGCTTTGTTCCTTACCCTGTGTGATATCGCCGAACAGGATTTTAAGGCTTATAAAGATACCTGTATTGCAGCCGGCTACACCATTGATGCCGATGAATCCTCTCTTTCCTACTCTGCCTATAACCAGGATGGCTATAATGTGCATCTGATTTTCTCTGCAAGCAGCGAAAAAATGAAGGTTTATTTGTATGCTCCGGAGCAGCTGTGGGATTTTGAGTGGCCGGCAAACGGTCTTGGCGCTATGCTCCCGGCAACCCAATCCAACATCGGCAGCATTTCCCAGGATAACAGCTTGGCCTTTCTGGTGCATGTTGGCAATACCACGCTTGAAGAATACCAAGCGTATGTAAAAGCCTGCGAAGCAGAAGGCTTCATCGTGGATTATAGCAGGGGCGATACGCATTATTCCGCCTTGAACGCCGAGGGCTACAAGCTTATATTGCGGTATTTAGGGTTTAATAAAATTTCAATATTGCTTAAAGCCCCTGAAGATGGTGCCGCAGGCCCCGTGGATACCAATCCGCCCCAAGCAACGGCGGCCATAGAGACCGTCAATGCGTCGGAGGCACCCCCGCCAGCTGAAGCTTCCTAATCTTCCAGCGCACCGGCCAACGGCATGCACCCTGAATTTAAAGAAACAATGGATAGCCACTAAGCTTTTTAAGCGATTCTGCCACCTCATGAAAAAGCATATTGCTGCTAACGGTTCGGATACCGCGCTGTTGGTGGATTATGCCAGTTACGTGAGCAACTACGCTGCCACAATAAAAAATTTTAAAGCCTGGGAAGGCCAGGAAATGAATGATGCCAAAACCGCGTATGATATCCAGGTCTAAACCGTATTAACGAAAAGCTGCTTGAGGCTGCACCGTAAATCAGCACAAGCGAAAAAAATTTAGCTATCTATCCGATGCGGAAATCCAAGCTCCAAAGGCGTATGATATCGGTCTTTCAGAGCACTCCGTCTATGGCATCAACGCAAAACAATCCCATAGGGGCAGCATATTCTTCTATGTCTCAGATGACAGGGCGGCTGCGATTTACATACCGGAACGGGTGCAGGGCATCAGGTTAGCTTGGCCAGTGCATATCCGATATATAATCCCGCCCCTATTTCCAGAGCATTCTCGTCCACATCAAAATTGCCGTTGTGGTTTGATACTACCGTGTTGGGCAAAGCGGGGTTCCCGGTTCCCAAATATGCGTAGGCACCGGGAACCTGGAGCAGATACTCTGCAAAATCATCGCCACCCAGAGAGAGTTTTCTATCCATAACAACCTTCCCCTCCCCCCAAAGTTTTTCCACAACACCCGCAACTTCCAGACATACCGACTGATCGTTGATTAACGGTGCAGCGAAATCTGTCCACGCAACCTCCGCAGTTCCACCATAGATATCCGCGATATGATGAGCCGTTTTTGAAACCAACATCCGAATCCTGTTCCGGCTCTCTTGAGAGATCGTCCTGGTCGTTCCTTCCAAAACGGCGGATTCCGCCAAAGCATTGTAGGTAGTTCCGGCATTTAGCTTGCCCACGCCGATTATAACAGGCTCCACCGGTGAGGTTAGCCGGGTCACCAGTGCCTGAAGCGCTACTACAATCTGGCTGGCAATATAAAGCGCATCCACACCAAGCTGCGGAGTGGAGACATGGGCCGACTTTCCATATACCTGTATTCTGAAATGGTCCACGGCAGCATTGTTCAGGCCCGGCTTCAAGCCTACCGTCCCGATTGTCAGATCCGGTGCGGTATGAAGCCCAAAGACCCGGTCGGCACCGGCCAACACACCAGCCTCCACAAAAGGCTTGGCGCCCTGGCCGATTTCCTCGGCCGGCTGGAATACAAACCGGATTTCTCCTCCAAATTCTGCTGTATGATTGGCCAGAATTTTCGCCGCGCCCAAAAGGCAAGCGGTATGAACATCGTGGCCGCAGGCGTGCATGACGCCTGGCGTTTGAGAACAATACTCCGCTGCGTTGGTTTCCTGAATGGGCAGTGCATCCATATCCGCCCGCAGGACCACCACACGTTCTCCCTTCCCGGCGCCATGCAGGGTACCCAGTACACCAGTCTCCCCCACACGGGTATGAGAAATACCGAAGCATTCCAATTCTTCCTCAATTCGTTTTGCGGTACGGAATTCCTTTAGGCTCACCTCCGGATGCTGGTGAAATTCCCGTCGAATCGCAATAAGATATTCCTGCGCTTCCGCAAGTTCTTCCTTAAAAGCCGGCATGCGTTCTTCCCCCTTAAACGGCTCTCTTCTTTGGAGGAATCTTCTTTCTCAGCTGCTCCAAACGGTTGAGCGCCTCCAGAATTGTCTCATCTTTTTTGGCAAAATGAAGGCGGATCAGATGATTCACCGGTTCCCGGAAAAAGCTGGAACCAGGAACCGCCCCCACGCCTACATCCCGGGCCAATTTCTCACAGAACTCAAGGTCGCTATCATAACCAAACTCTGAAATATCCAGCAAAACATAGTAGGCCCCTTCCGGATCCGTATGCAGGATCCGCAAGTCATCCAATCCATTCAAAAATAGCTCTTTTTTATGACTGTACTTGGCCAACAGATCATCGTAGTAATCTTGACCGAATTGCAGGCCTGGAATCACTGCTTCCTGCAGGGGCGCTGCAGCACCCACGGTCAGAAAATCATGTACCTTTTTGGCCCGATCGATGATCTCTGGAGGCGCAATGATATAACCAAGCCGCCAACCGGTGATAGAATAGGTTTTGGAAAGAGAAGAACAGGAGAGCGTCCGCTCCCACATACCTGGAAGTGCAGCAAAATAGGTGTGCTGATGTGGGGCATACACAATATGCTCATACACCTCATCCGTAATAACATAGGCATCGTACTTTTGAGCCAAAGTGGCGATGAACGACAATTCCTCGCGGGTGAAAACCTTGCCGCAGGGATTGGATGGATTGCACAGGACCAGCGCCTTGGGATGCTGCCGGAAAGCTTCCTCCAGCACCTCGGGGTCAAAATAAAAATCCGGTGGCACTAACGGCACATAAATGGGTTCCGCGCCGGAGAGGATGGTATCCGCCCCATAGTTTTCATAAAAGGGCGAAAAGATGATGACTTTATCCCCGGGATTGGTAACGGTCATCATGGCTGCCATCATGGCTTCGGTACTGCCACAGGTAGTGACGATCTCGCTGTTTGGATCGACGGTATGCCCCATGTAATGGGACTGTTTGGCGGCAAGGGCTTCCCGGAAGTTTTGAGCGCCCCATGTAATAGAATACTGATGAAAATCCTCATGTGCCACCTGCGCCAGACGCTCCAAAATTTCCTTTGGCGGTTCAAAGTCCGGGAATCCCTGGGAAAGATTTACTGCGCCATATTGCAGAGAAACGCGGGTCATACGGCGAATGACGGAATCGGTAAAACCGGTGGTGCGTTCAGACAAGCCCTGCATGCTCAATTCCTCCCACAATATAAGACTTCTGATCGTTCAGGGTATGCTGCGGGTCCAGCGCATCCTTAATTTGATTCATGACCGCCAGATTTTCTCTCGCAGTCTCCCGCAGAAAATAATGCCGTTTGGCAAGGCCGATGCCGTGTTCACCGGACGCCACACCCCCAAATGCATAGGCCTTGGCATAGGCCTGCTCCATATTCTCATGCAGCTCGCGCTCCCAAGTCTCCTGATCCCGTCCATCCCGCACAACGCAGAGATGAACATTTCCATCCCCTGCGTGGCCAAAGCTTATCATTCTCATTCCCGATGATTGTTCCAACCCGTTGATAAATCGAACAAAGTCCGCCGTATGGCTGATGGGCACCACGATATCCACCGGCTCCTGCTCGGAGACAGCCTCCACCGCCTTGACCAGCGCACCACGAACCCGCCAGATATCTGCAGCCTGCTGCGGGTCTGTCAGCACAACGTAGTCGATAGCCCCGTTTTCCATTGCCAGTTTTCGGACCCGTTCCACATTGGCAGCCACCTCACTTTGATGGCCGTCGAAGGTCAATAAGATATAAGAGCCGGCATCGGGCCTTGGGTATTGTACACCGGAGAAATCTTCACCCAAAGCAACAACCTTACGTTCCATAAACTCCACGGCGGTGGGATTAGCATCTGCCTGAAGAATGGTCAAGACACTTCGGATACCGGTTTCCAAATCAGCATAGGGCACAAGAACGCTGACAGAAGCCTCCGGTTTGGGCAACAGCCGAAGCAGGCACTTGGTGATGACTGCCAATGTTCCCTCGGAACCGATAAGCAGATGCTTTAAGGATAAGCCGCTGGCGTCCTTCA
>JAQXFY010000140.1 GCA_029006015.1 bacterium | reverse complement strand
CCAGGGCGGCAACAATGCCGGGCATACCGTGGTAAACGAGCGGGGCAAGTTTATCTTAAACCTTTTGCCCTCCGGCATCCTGAGGCCCGGGGTCATCAACGTTATGGGCCATGGCATGGCCATCGATCTAAAGCATCTGGCAGGGGAAATGGCGGCGCTTGAAAAGGCTGGCGTATCGGTCGGGCCGGATCATCTGAAAATCAGCAACCGTGCTGTCATCTGCATGCCCTATCATGTGCTGCTGGACGGGCTGGAGGAGGACCGCCTCAAGGATAAAAAATACGGTTCTACCCGCCGCGGTATCGGGCCGGTATATGGCGATAAATACATGAAAAAAGCCATCCTGATGGGCGAATTGCTGGACCCTGAAAGCCTTAAAAGCCGCGTGCGGGATATCGTGGAGTGGAAAAACCTGACGGTAGCCGGCGGCTATGGCGCGCCGCCTATCGATGCCGGGGAAATGTATGATTACCTGATGACCTATGGTCAGCCGCTGCTTCCTTATATTTGCGATACCGGCGCATGGCTGGAGCAGGCCTGCCAGCAGGGCAAAAATATCCTGTTTGAGGCACAGCTGGGCGCGCTTCGCGATATCGAATATGGGATTTATCCGTATACCTCCTCTTCCTCCACGCTGGCGGCGTATGCGCCTATCGGCGCGGGCGTGGCCGGCAGGCCGCTGGATAACACCATCGGCATCATGAAGGCTTATTCCACCTGTGTGGGCGAGGGACCCTTTACGGCGGAACTCTTTGGGCCGCAGGCTGACGCCCTGCGCGAAGCAGGCGGCGAATATGGCGCCGCAACGGGGCGCCCGCGCAGGGTGGGGCCGTTTGATGTGGTGGCCTCCCGCTATGGCACGCGGGTGCAGGGCGCAAAGGAACTGGCGCTGACCAAGCTGGATGTGCTTTCCTATCTGGATCAAATCCCGGTGGTTACCGCCTACGAGGTGGATGGGCAGCGCGTGGATACCTTCCCCTTTGGGCAGGAGTTGGCTAAGGCCAAGCCTGTTGTGGACTATCTGCCGGGCTGGGGATGTGATATTTCGGCCTGCCGCACGCCTGGGCAGCTGCCTGTAGCGGCGCGTGCATACATCGATTATTTGGAAAAGGCCGTTGGATGCCCGATCCATTATGTTTCTGTCGGCCCGGAAAGGGACGCTTACCTTGTGCGCGAATAAAGCGTGCGGCATAAAGAGCCAGGCTTTGCGTGCAAAACCATTCAGCTGAGGCCGCCGTGCCTGCAGCGTGCAGGAAATAAGCGGCTAAAGGGACTGTTTTAGAGAACCCCGCCGCCCCTTTTGGGGCGGCGGGAACAAGGGAAAAGGGGATTGGGCATGAACCTCAATGCACAGGATATGGGCTATCGCCAGGTAAACGAGGCCATTTTGGCGTGCCCGGATACCGATATTGAAATTACCGGGCTGTGTGGTCAGCGCTATCTGGCCAGCGGGCTGGCGGGAAAGCGCTTGGTGCTGCATGGCACGCCGGGCAATGCGCTGGGGGCGTATCTTTGCAGCGGATGCATCGATGTACATGGCAATGCGCAGGATGCCCTGGGCGATACCATGGATGGAGGCGAGATCATTGTGCGCGGCAGCGCGGGGGATGCTCCGGGGTATGCCATGCGCGGTGGGCGCATCCTGGTCAGGGGCAATGTCGGCTATCGGGCGGGTATCCATATGAAGGCGTATCAGGATAAAAATCCGCTGCTGGTAGTAGGCGGATGTGCCGGCCACTTTTTGGGCGAATACCTGGCAGGGGGTACCATCGCCGTGCTGGGGCTGGATGGCGATGGCCAGCAGGCGCCGGTTGGCGCATTTTGCGGCACCGGCATGCATGGCGGTAGAATTTATTTAAGATGCCGCAAACCGCCCCAAAACCTGCCGCCCCAGGTGGTCTGCCGCCCGGCGGAGGAAGGGGACAAAGCGGCGCTGGAGGCCGCCATCACCCCGTTCTGCCAGGCGTTTTCGCTATCCGGCGAGGAGATTTTGGCGCATCCCTTTTATATTCTGACGCCAAACACAAAAAATCCCTACAAACAGCTTTATACCATGAACTGAATGCGGTATAATAAACCGATTGGAGGTGCGGCGCATGGAACTGACCCGGGCAGAGGTGCTATCCTTTGTGGCTGAAAATGACGTCAAGTTCATCAAGCTAAGCTTTACCGATGTGCTGGGGCGGCAGCTCAACGTATCCATCCTGCCTACGGAGCTGGAGCGCGCTTTTGAAAGCGGGATATCCTTTGATCCATCGGCGGTTGCCGGATTTGAGGCGGCCGATGGCGCTGATCTGTTCCTGGTGCCCGATCCATCTACCCTGTCCATTTTGCCCTGGCGGCCTTCGCACGGGCGGGTGATCCGGTTTTTCTGCGATATCCGCTTGGCGGATGGCACGCCCTTTGCCTGTGATGGGCGGCAGGCATTAAAAGGCGCGGTAGCGCGGGCGGAGCGGATGGGTTATACCTGCATGCTGGGCACGGCGTGCGAGTTTTACCTGTTCAACCGGGATGATATGGGCAACCCCACCTGCATTCCATTTGACCGCGCGGGCTATCTGGCCATTGCGCCGGAGGACAGGGGAGAAAACGTCCGCCGGGAAATCTGCCTGACGTTGGAGGAAATGGGCATTGCCCCCGAAACCTCCCATCATGAGCGCGGGCCCGGGCAAAATGAGATTGATTTTCACTTTGCCAGCGCCTTGCAGGCGGCGGATAACCTGGCTTCCTTTAAGGCGGCCGTCAAGGCGATTGCGGAGCGAAACGGCCTGTTTGCTTCCTTTATGCCCAAACCCTTGCCGGATGTCCCGTCCAGCGGTATGCATGTCAACCTGTCCTTGTACCGGGATGGGGAAAACATGTTTAAAACCGGCACGCAGCATTCCGCCCAGTCGGAAAGTTATCTGGCCGGTATCCTGGAGCGGCTTTCGGAAATTACGGCTTTTTTAAACCCGACAGCCAATTCCTACCGCCGCTTTGAAAGTGGGGAAACGCCTACGCAGGTATCCTGGGGCCGCGGGCGCAACCACCTGGTGCGCATTCCGGCGGCACAAGGGCCTTTTGCGCGGATGGAAATACGATCGCCCGATGGATGCGCCAGCCCGTATCTGGCTTTTGCATTGCTGATGCATGCGGGATTGGATGGCATCGAAAACGGCCTTGCCCTGCCGCCGATGGGGCAATCCTTGGGCAGCTTGCCCGGTAATCTGGGGCAGGCGCTGGAAACTGCCGGCAGCAGCGCTTTTGTGCGCCGCGTATTGCCCGGGGAATTGTTGGAGGGTTTTATGGCATCGGAAGAAGCGGCCTGGCGGGCCTGGCAGTCGGCGGGAAGCGCCGAACAGGCCGACCACGCGCTCTACTTCGATAAAACCTAAGCGCTACAGCCATATGGTAGGGGGAGGGCAAGGCGTGGAAAGCATACTGGTAGCCTCCAGCACCGATAAAGGGCTCGACCTGCTGGAGGAGCTTCTTCACGCAGCCGGTAAACCCCGGGTTGTTCCCGCGCGCAGCGGTGCACAGGCCAGACGCATGCTGGGGAGTGAGGATTATGCATTGATCCTTATCAACGCCCCCTTGCAGGATGAGTTTGGGCACGAGCTGGCTACCTTTGCAACAGAAACCACCGATGCCGGCGTCATGCTGCTTTGCCCGCAGGATGTAGCCGACCGTGTGGCGGACAAGGTGGAAACGGATGGGGTGTTTGTTGTTCAAAAACCTCTGTACCGGCCGCTGTTTTACCAGGCGCTGCGGCTGGTTTATGCCTCTCGCAGCCGTATTGTGGGGCTTAAAAAGGAAAACATCAAGCTGCAAACCAAAATCGAGGAAATGCGCCTGGTGGACCGCGCCAAGTGTGCTTTGATCCAGACGCTGGGGCTGACGGAAAAACAGGCCCACCGGTACATCGAAAAGCAAGCCATGGATATGCGGGTAGGCCGCAAGGAGATTGCCCAGAATATCCTTCGTACATATGAAGTTTAGTTGGAAGGGGATGCGTGATATGCAGCAGGCGTATCTTGTGCTGGAAAACGGCCAGGTTTTTTGCGGGAAACGCTTTGGTGCCACGGGCGATACCGTGGGGGAACTTGTTTTTACCACGGCGATGACGGGGTATCTGGAAACCTTGACCGATCCCAGCTTTTATGGGCAGATGGTCATACAGACCTTCCCGCTGATCGGCAATTATGGGGTAATCCCGCAGGATTTTGAAAGTGCTAAACCCCACCTGAAAGCCTACATCGTGCGCCAGTGGTGTCAGCATCCCTCCAACTTCCGTTGCCAGGGCACGCTTGACACCTTTTTAATGGAGAATGGCGTTGTTGGCCTGTGCGATATCGACACCCGGGCGTTGACGCGCCTGGTGCGCGAATCGGGCGTTATGAATGCTAAAATTTGCGGCAGCATCGATAATCTGTCCGCCATCCTGGAAGAATTAAAAGGCTATCGGGTTCGGCAGGCGGTGGAAAGCGTCACTTGCCAAAAAGCCTGGGAAGCGGGCGAGGGGGGCAAATACCGTGTGGTGCTGTGGGATTTTGGCGCCAAGGCTAATATTGGCCGGGAGCTGGTTGCCCGTGGCTGCCATGTCATCCATGTGCCCGCCCATACCACGGCCAAGGAGGTATTGGCCTTAAAGCCCGATGGCATCATGTTGTCCAACGGCCCCGGGGATCCGGCCGATAACCCGGAAATTATCCGGGAAGTGGGGAGTGCCATGGACAGCGGTGTGCCGATGTTCGGCATCTGCCTGGGGCATCAGCTGATGGCACTGTCCCAGGGCGCAAAAACAGAAAAACTCAAATATGGCCACCGCGGCGCCAATCAGCCCGCCAAGGATACCGCCACCGGCAGGGTATATATCACCAGCCAGAACCACGGTTATACCGTTATCCCGGAAACGTTGCCTGAAGGTTGCCATATGAGCTTTTGCCAGGCCAACGATAACACCTGCGAGGGCGTTGATTATGATACCCGCCCCGCTTTTTCCGTTCAGTTTCACCCGGAGGCTGCGGCAGGCCCGCTGGATAGCGCCTGGCTGTTTGACCGCTTTATCGCCATGATGGAGGGAGGCAATACCCATGCCGCTGAATAAGAACATTAAAAAAGTGCTTGTCATCGGGTCCGGCCCCATCGTTATCGGGCAGGCGGCGGAGTTTGACTATGCCGGCACCCAGGCCTGCCACGCGCTCAAGGCCCGTGGGCTGGAGGTGGTGTTGGTCAACTCCAACCCCGCCACCATTATGACCGACAGCGCCATGGCCGATAAAATCTATATCGAGCCGCTGACGCAGACTGTACTCAAGCGCATCATCCGCGCCGAAAGGCCGGACAGCATCCTGCCCACCATGGGCGGGCAGACCGGCTTGACGCTGGCCATGCAGCTGGCCAAAGAAGGCTTTTTGGATGAGATGAACGTGCGCCTGCTGGGCTGCGTGCCCGAAACCATCGATAAGGCGGAAGACCGTCAGCTGTTTAAGGATGCCATGGTCGCCATGGGCCAGCCCGTCATCCCCTCGGTTGTGGTAAATGATCTGGATGGCGCGTTGGCATTTGCTGCGCAAACGGGCTATCCTTTGATTATCCGCCCGGCCTTTACGCTGGGGGGCAGCGGCGGCGGCATTGTCGATAACGAAGAAGACCTGCGTGAGATCTGCCAAAACGGCTTGCGCTTGTCCCCCATCCATCAGGTGCTGGTGGAAAAGTGCGTTTCGGGTTGGAAGGAAATCGAATTTGAGGTTATGCGCGATGGGGCGGGCAACGTCATCACGGTGTGCAGCATGGAAAACCTCGATCCCGTTGGTGTGCACACGGGGGACAGCATCGTCATTGCCCCGGCGGTATCGCTTTCGGATAAGGAATACCAGATGCTGCGCTCCGCCGCACTGAATATCATTACGGAACTGGGGATTGAAGGCGGGTGCAACTGCCAGTTTGCCTTAAACCCGGATAGTTTTGAATATGCGGTTATCGAGGTCAATCCCCGTGTGTCGCGTTCCTCGGCATTGGCTTCCAAGGCGACGGGTTACCCCATCGCCCAGGTAGCGGCGCAGATCGCCATCGGGCTGACGCTGCCGGAGATTACCAATGCCATTACGGGCGTTACCTGCGCATGCTTTGAGCCTGCCATCGATTATGTGGTGGTCAAGGTGCCCAAATGGCCCTTTGATAAGTTTGTCTAT
>JAQXFY010000139.1 GCA_029006015.1 bacterium | reverse complement strand
GAGGGCAAAAGGTTTAAGATAAACTTGCCCCGCTCGTTTACCACGGTATGCCCGGCATTGTTGCCGCCCTGATAGCGCACAACAATATCCTGATTCTGCGATAGAAGATCAACCATACGCCCCTTGCCTTCATCGCCCCAGTTAATGCCGACGATGGATGTTAACATGCCCTTTCCTCCTTTATTCTCCAGCATGCTTGATGCCCAGGATGGACAACTCGCGGTCCGTCAGGCCGACGCCCCGCAGCATCAGGCGGTTTCCGCGCAGCGCATCGATTGCCCCGATGCCCATACCGCCCATCATTTCCTCGATTTCCCGCTTCCAGGCCGTCAGCAGGTTGACCAGCCTTTGTGTGGCCTCATCCGGGTCAAGGCGGCGCACCAGTTCCGGGCGCTGGGTAGCGATGCCCCAGTTACACTTGCCCATCTGGCAGCTGCGGCACAGGTGGCACCCCATGGCCAGCATGGCCGCCGTGGCAACATATACGGCATCCGCGCCCAGCAGAATGGCCTTGATCAGATCCGCGCTGCTGCGGATGCTGCCCCCCGCCACAATGGACACCCGCTCGCGAATGCCCTCCTGGCGCAGGCGCTCGTCCACACTGGCCAACGCCAACTCGATGGGAATGCCGACATGATCGCGGATGCGGGTGGGCGCTGCCCCCGTTCCGCCCCTGAAGCCATCGATGGCGATGATATCCGCCCCGCTCCTGGCGATGCCGCTGGCAATGGCTGCCACGTTATGCACCGCCGCCACCTTGACGATGATGGGCTTTGTATAATGGGTGGCTTCTTTTAAGGATTGCACCAGCTGGCGCAGATCCTCGATGGAATAGATATCGTGATGCGGGGCGGGCGAGATGGCATCCGACCCTTCCGGGATCATGCGGGTGCGGGAGATATCCGCGCCGATCTTGCTGCCCGGCAAATGCCCGCCTATGCCGGGCTTGGCGCCCTGCCCCATTTTGATTTCGATGGCCGCACCGGCATGCAGATAATCGGCGTGCACGCCAAAGCGCCCGGAGGCCACCTGGACGATGGTGTTATCACCATAGGGATAAAAATCCTCATGCAGGCCGCCCTCGCCGGTGTTGTAATAGGTGCCCAGCTCCCGCGCGGCGCGGGCCAGGCTGGCATGCGCGTTGTAGGAAATGGAGCCATAGGACATGGCCGAAAACATAATGGGCAGCTCCAGCTTTAAATGCGGCGGCAGATGTCCATCGATCTTGCCGTTTTTATCGCGCTGGATGCGCTGCGGCCGCTCGCCCAGGTAGGTGCGGCATTCCATGGGCTCGCGCAGGGGATCGATGGGCGGATTGGTTACCTGGGAGGCGTTGATCAGCATCCTGTCCCAATACACCGGGAAGGGATTGGGGTTGCCCATGGAGGACAGCAGCACCCCGCCGGAGGATGCCTGGCGGTAAACCTCCGTAATGGTTTGTCCCGTCCAGTTGGCATTTGCGCTAAACGGGGGTGGATTATGGCGGATCCTGATGGCGTGCACCGGGCACATGGCCACACACCGCTGGCAATTGACGCAGTTTTCATCATGGGTAATCAGCGCGCGGCTGCCTTCCTTTTGGATATGGACACCGTTGGCGCATTCCCGCACACAAAGCCCGCACCCTGTGCAGCGATCCAAATTGCGAACAACCTCAAAGGCCGGGATTTCATAATTTATGGGCATGTTGTTTCCCCCTCTACCCGCACGATAACCGGCTGGCCGCCCTTGGGGCTCCACAGGCGGTCCAGATTAGGTTCGATGGCACGGATGGCGCATTCCTCGCTGGCAAAATAGGTGCGGTCATCCTTTTCGCCTACCACCATGCTGCGCAGTTTAAGCCTGTCGTTTAAGGCCATCATGCCGCCCTCAAAGCCAAGCAGGATGGAAAACGGCCCGGTGACCAGCAGGCTGGAATAGATGCTGCGCAGGTAAGTCAGCGTCTGGCGCTCGCCCTCCGGCATGGCGTCTATATCGCTCCAGAAAGGCGCGGCGATGACGCTGGCCATTTCCTCCAGGCTAAGACCCTGTTTGCGCACCAGGTAATCGACAATATAGGTAATAACCTCCGTATCGGTTTGCAGCGTGCATTTGTAGCCAAACATTTCGATAAAGCGGCGGTTGGCATCATAGGAAGAAATCTCGCCATTGTGCACAACGGAGGTATCCAGCACCGCAAAGGGGTGTGCGCCCCCCCACCAGCCCGGCGTATTGGTGGGATAGCGGCCGTGGGCCGTCCAGCTGTAACCGGCGTATTCCTCCAGCCGGTAAAAGCGGCCGACATCCTCCGGATAGCCTACCGCCTTGAATACGCCCATATTTTTGCCGCTGGAAAAAATATAGGCCCCTTCGATGGAGGTATTGACACGGTTGACGCACCGCAGCACAAACTCTTTTTCATCCAGCTGGCTATCGGCCAGTTTACTGGGCAGGGGCAGCACGAAATAGCGCCAAATCAGCGGTTCCCCGATAATTTCCGGAATTTTTCTAACCGGCATTTTGGATAAATCGACAATATCAAAATGCCGGTTTAAAAACGCTTCGCAGGCTTCCTTGGCCTCTGTGGAATCATAGAACACATGCAGGGCGTAATAATCCTTATACCCCGGATAAATGCCATATCCGGCAAATCCGCCGCCCAGGCCGTTGGATCGCTCGTGCATGGTGGCGATGGCTTTCATCATCGCCTCGCCGCTGAAGCGTTCCCCCTTGCGGGACAACGCCCCGACGATGGCACACCCCGATGGGATGCGCACCTGACCTTCCCTTAGCATGCCGTTTCCCCCTTTTGCCCGATAAAAAAGGATAAAGGCGCCCGCTCCCAGTATAAACCACCGGAACGAACGCCCTTGTTCGACGCCCCAGTATACACGGCTATTTTTCCGTTGTCAACAAGTTGGCATGCATTTTTTTGCATATGTCCCCAATGGAAAAAAGCTTTTAAAAACGCCTTTTTTATTATGGTATACCAGCGCAGCGCTGCCCTGTATACCGGCATACCGGGGCATGACAGCCCACTCCTTGCCCCATGGCGCACAGCCTGCCCATACAGCCTTTGCAGGCATGCGGCCTGCTTTTGCCGCCCCGCATAAGGGCTTGTATTTCCCGGCATCGGCTGCTATGATGGCAGCAGATCAAAACCCGTTTATACCCTGCTAGCGGCATTTTAAAGTTTGCCTGAACATGGCTGCACCACACTCACGCATAAGGAGGCACCCCATGCGCATCGATTACGACCACATGTTAAGGCGGCAGATCCATATCGACTGCGGGCAGCAACTCGGCCCTTTCGATACCGGCAGGCTGTGTATCGGTCAGGGCGGCATCAACCACCTGCCCCTGCCACCGGTTGTCTGCACCGGGCTTAAGGCGCTGGACAAGCCGCTGATCCGCATCTTTTTACAGGAATTTTTCTTTATTAACCCCAAAGAGGGCGTAATGGATTTTACCCGGTTGGATGCTTATATGGATGCGCTTGAAAAAACCGGCGCCCATGTGGTAGCCAGCATCAACCTCAAACCCCACACGCTCTATCCCCAGCTGGATGAGCGCATCTGGCAGCCGACGGACTGGGCGGCCTGGCAGCAGCTCATCATGGCGCTTGTGCGCCGCTACGGCGTCGAGCGTCATCTGGTCACCCACTGGGAAATCGCGAACGAGCCCGATATCGGCGAAACCGGCGGCTGCCCTTATCTGATGGATAACATCGAGGATTATTACACCTATTACCGTTATACCGCCGATGCAGTGCTTGCCGCCTGCCCCCAGGCCCGGGTAGGCGGGCCGGCCGTAGCCGATTTTAACTCCCCACTTATCGAGGGGCTGATCGCCCGCTGCGCGCAGGACGGTTATCCCCTCCATTTTCTTACCTGGCACCTGTATAGCGATGATACCGCCCGCCATGCCGATTACGCCCACCGGGCACGCCGGATGCTGGATGCATACGGCCTCCGGGGCACCCAGACCATGGTGACCGAATGCGCAAAAGCATTTAACCAAACCTCCATCGAAGAGCAGGCCCTGCAAAGCTGGTGCGCGGTTTCCAATACCCGCATGGCGCTGGCTTATATGGACAGCCCCTTGGATTACTGTTTTTATTACCATGCGTGGGATCCCTATATCATCCATCAGGATTTTCATCGGTTTTTTGTGCGCACGGCGTATATGGCGGAATATTGGAATGAAACACCGCTGCGGTGCGGGCTGTTTTCCATAGAAGGGCGGGTGCGCCCCAGCTTTTTTGCCTACCAACTGATGGGCCGTATGGCCGGCAAGCGCCTGGCGTTATCGGGCGATACCGGTGATATGGTATGCGTGGCCACGCGCACGGCGCAGGGTGTGGCGGTGCTGATGGTAAACGGCACGCCCGAGGGCAGCCGGGATGTCATCGCCGATTTGCGCCTGGAGGGCCTGACCCCCGGGCATAAGCGCGTTACCACCTGGCGTGTGGATGATAAGCACCTGTGGCAGGAGGACAACCTAACCCTCATCCCGGTGGAGGACCGCCCGGTGGACGCCTTTTCCACCTTCCACGCCTTGGCACTATGCCCGGAGGATAGCATAACGCTGCTGATGATACGGGATATGGCATAAACAGGATGCCGTTTTCCCCTATGGGTGGGAATGCCCGGCGCATTCCCGACGGTATGCAGCACCGCCTTATGCTTGGGCAGCACATCCATAAAGGGCGAAAAGGCCGGTGTGCACCGCAAAAAAATTTTTCATTCCCCCCTTGACACCGGTAAAATGGTGCGCTATACTGCGCGTGTTGACAGCAAAGGCGCTGTGGGTTTAAGCCCGCAGCGCCTTTTTTGTTAACAAATCAAACCCGGAAAGGAATGTGTCATGATGAGCAGCACCCTCATTCCCAGCGGCTATCAAAGCGCTCTTGGCTTGTATGATACGCAGGGCGCCATCGGTTGTGTCAAGCGTACATTCGAGGCCGCCCTTCAAAATAAGCTCAACTTAAAACGTGTATCCGCCCCGCTTTTTGTCGATCCCTCCACCGGCCTTAACGATGATTTAAACGGTGTAGAGCGGCCGGTATCTTTTGATATTCCCGCCATTCCCTGCACGGCGCAGGTGGTACATTCGCTGGCCAAATGGAAGCGCATGGCGCTGTACCGCTATGGTTTTTCCGCCGGTGAGGGTTTATATACCGATATGAACGCCATCCGCCGGGACGAGGAAATGGATGCCCTTCATTCCATTTATGTTGACCAGTGGGACTGGGAAAAGGTGATCACGCGGGAGCAGCGCAACGAAGAAACGCTTAAGCAAACCGTGCGCACCATCGTCGGTGCCATTTGCGATACGCTGGATACGCTCAAAGCCAGCTACCCCGCCATTTCCGTAGAGCTGTCGCGCGAAGTTACCTTTATTACCACCCAGCAGCTGGAGGATGCCTATCCCTCCCTGACCCCCAAGCAACGGGAGGACGCCATCGCCCGCGAGCATAAAACGGTATTTATTATGCAGATCGGCGATACGCTGCGCTCCGGCATCCGCCATGACGGCCGCGCCCCCGATTATGACGACTGGGCGCTCAACGGCGATATCGTTTTCTGGAACGATGTGCTTGGCCGCGCGTTTGAAGTTTCCTCCATGGGTATCCGGGTGGATGCCGCATCGCTGGACAGCCAGTTGACCAAGGCGGGCTGCGATGACAGGCGTACGCTTCCCTTCCACCGCATGCTGCTGGATGGCACGCTGCCTTTAACCATGGGCGGCGGCATTGGCCAATCCCGTCTATGCATGCTGCTGCTTGGCAAGGCCCATATCGGCGAGGTTCAGGCTTCGCTGTGGGATCAAAAGACAATCGATGCCTGCCGCGAGGCCGGCGTTCAGCTGCTGTGAGCATAAATTCCACGAAAGAAGGGGTTTGACATGGCCGGAATTTCCGAAATCTTTGGTAGCATGGTATTTAATGATACCATCATGCGCGAACGTCTTCCCAAGGAAACATACAAGGCGTTAAAAAAGACAATTGAAATTGGAAAAGCGCTGGATCCTTCGGTTGCCAACGTGGTAGCCAATGCCATGAAGGATTGGGCCATCGAAAAGGGCGCCACGCATTATACCCACTGGTTCCAGCCCATGACCGGCATTACCGCCGAAAAGCACGATAGCTTTATCTCCTCCACCAGCGATCATGGCGTTATCATGGAGTTTTCGGGCAAGGAGCTTATCAAGGGCGAGCCTGATGCTTCCAGCTTCCCCTCGGGTGGACTGCGCGCCACCTTTGAGGCCCGCGGCTACACCGCATGGGATCCCACCTCCTACGCTTTTATTAAGGATGGCACGCTGTGCATTCCCACGGCCTTTTGTTCCTACGGCGGCGAGGCACTGGATAAAAAGACGCCGCTGCTGCGCTCCATGGAAGCACTTAACACCCAGGCGCTGCGCATCCTGCGTTTGTTTGGCAATACCCAAGCTACGCGTGTTACCCCTACCGTTGGGCCGGAGCAGGAATACTTTTTGATCGATTCCGATATGTACAAAAAGCGGCGCGATCTGGTCTACACCGGCCGCACGCTCTTTGGAGCCAAGCCCCCCAAGGGCCAGGAGATGGATGACCATTACTTTGGCACCATCCGCACACGGGTTTCCGCCTTTATGAAGGATTTGAATGCAGAGCTGTGGAAGCTGGGCATTTTAGCCAAGACGGAGCATAACGAAGTGGCCCCCGCCCAGCACGAGCTGGCCCCCATTTATACCACCGTCAACATCGCAACCGACCACAACCAGTTGACGATGGAAATG
>JAQXFY010000138.1 GCA_029006015.1 bacterium | reverse complement strand
TATCTGGCCCGCAGGGCATCGGGAAAAGCACGCTGCTGCGAAAAATGGCCCGGGATTGGTTCTCCGACAGCATGAAAACATTTGAAGGAAAAGAGGCCTGCGAGCTGCTGCAGGGCGTGTGGTTTATCGAAATTGGCGAATTGGAAGCGTTCAACCGTTCCGAGGTGGAGCGCATCAAGCAGTTTTTGTCCCAGCAAGAGGACATTTTCCGGGCGGCTTATGGCCGCAACGTGGAACGGCATCCGCGCAGGTGCGTATTTTTCGGCACAACAAACGCCAAGGATTATCTGCGGGACAGGACAGGCGGCCGCCGGTTTTGGCCCGTGGATGTGGCGGTGCAGGCGCCTACAAAAAACGTGTTTGCCGATCTGGATGGCGAAGTGGATCAGCTGTGGGCCGAAGCCCGGGCCAGATGGGCCGCCGGGGAACGGCTGTACCTGACAGCCGAGGAGGAACAGGCGGCGAAGGCCCAGCAGGAGGAACACCGAGAGCGGCATGCGTGGGAGGGCCTGATAGCGGATTTTGTGGCCAAGGACGTGCCCTTGGGCTGGATCAACTGGCCGCTGGAACGCAGGCGCATGTATTGGTCCGGCGGGATGGCGGATCAGGTTGCCACGGAACCGCGCAGCCGCATATGCGCGCTTGAGGTGTGGTGCGAATTGCTGAATGGCGACGTCAAAAACATGCGCCGCGCGGAGGCTATCGAGATCAACAGCATTCTGACAAATTTGCCGGGGTGGCAGCGGACGACAATCGGAGCAAGATATGGTTATTGCGGGTATCAAAGGGGGTTTTTAAATAGTAAATGTTTCACACTGTGAAACTTTTACAAAGGCAATGAAACATTCCGGTTTTTGCAAAGGTTTCACAAAAAAATCGTTTGTTTTAAAGGGTTAATACCATTTGTGAAACATTGAAACATTAAAACCTATGTAGAGCATTAAAAAAGGGGGATTAGGGGGTGTTTGGGTATACGTATAAAACGCCTAATTCGCCTAAATCGCCTGTTGCGTATATTCATACGCGCGCGGGTTTCAGGAAGTTTCAAAGTTTCAGGCGCACAAAAACCAGGAAAGGAGGCGCCCGGATGACGGAGGCCCAAATCGAGGCCCGCATGGTGCGGATGGTCAAAGCCCGTGGTGGGCTGTGCTACAAATTTGTCAGCCCTGGCACGGCAGGCGTGCCGGACAGGATCATCATCACGCCGACGGGCAGGGTGGTGTTTGTTGAACTGAAAACGCAGACTGGCCAGCTGGCCAATATCCAGCGGTTTCAGATCGGGGAAATAAAACGGCGCGGCGCGGATGCGCGCGTTGTCAAGGGATGGGATGCCGCGAAGGCGCTAGTGGATGAGGTGATGCCAGTATGAAATTTACCCCGTATGCCTACCAGCAGTATTGCATCGACCGGATCATTCAGGACCCTGCCCTGGGGCTGTATATCGATATGGGGCTTGGCAAAACGGCGATAACCTTGACGGCTATAAACGAATTGAAACACCATCGGTTTCAGGTAGGCAGGGCGCTGGTGGTGGCGCCCAAAAAGGTGGCCGAGGCAACTTGGCAAAATGAGGCGGCCAAGTGGGATCATTTGCAGCACCTGCGCATTGCCACGGTGCTGGGGACGCCTACCAAGCGCATCCGTGCGTTGAACACGCCGGCGGATGTGTGGGTTATCAATCGGGACAATATCCCATGGCTTGTTGAATACTACCGCAATGCCTGGCCGTTTGACATGGTGGTGCTGGATGAATCGTCCAGTTTCAAAAACCGCAAGGCTAACCGTTTTAAATCGCTTACCTGGGTGCGGCCCTACATTCGCCGGTTGGTTGAACTGTCCGGCACGCCGGCGCCTAACGGGCTTATCGATTTGTGGGCGCAGATCTATCTGCTGGATGGCGGGCAGCGGTTGGGCCGGCACATCGGCAAATACCGTGAACGGTTTTTTACACCGGACAAACGGTCCCGCGATATGATTTACAGCTACGCGCCCAAACCAGGCGCAGACCAGGCCATCCGGGAATTGATCGGGGATATTTGCGTCAGCATGCGCGCGGAAGATTATATCGATCTGCCGGAAATGGTCGAAGATGATATCCCGGTTGTGCTGGATACAAAAGCAGCCGCGGAATACAAACGCCTGGAGCGCGAAGCGGTTCTGGAATTGCCCGATGGCGTTATAGATGCCGGATCCGCCGCAGTGCTGACTGGCAAGCTGCTGCAGCTGTGCAATGGCGCTGTGTACGACGCCGAGCACAACGTGATAGATATACACCGCTGCAAGCTGGAAGCGTTTCTGGAGGCCGTGGAGGGGCTGGACGGGGCATCTGCGCTGGTGTTCTATAATTTCCAGCATGATCGGGACAGGATTTTGGCGGCGCTGGAGGGCAAGGGCCTGCGGGTTCGCTGTTTGCGCGGGCCGGATGATGAACGCGCATGGAATGCTGGGGAGGTTGACATCCTGCTGGCACACCCGGCCAGCTGCGCGTATGGGCTGAATCTGCAGCAGGGTGGGCACC
>JAQXFY010000137.1 GCA_029006015.1 bacterium | reverse complement strand
GGTATCGGGGCGGCCGGCTTCCACCGTCCATTCGCATTGGGTTCCCCAAACCCAGCGGGCTGCGCCCAACAGACCATCCATCTGCTCCGGCGTTAAGGCCGTCGGCGTGCCCCCGCCGATGTAGACGGCCCGTACATGCCTATCCTGAATAAGCGGGCGGCAAAGCATCATTTCCCGCTCCAGCGCCTTCAAATATTCCGGAACCAGCAGGCGTGTTTTTTTCCCAAGCGCAACCGCAGCAAAGGAACAATAGCTGCACCGTGTTGGGCAAAAAGGAATGCCAATATAGATATCCACCTCCCCCGCTGCCTCCACGGGGCTTCGGCGAATTCCCTCCTGATGGGCCAGGCAGTCCATCACAAGGGAGCATTTTCCGGGTGATACATCATATACCCCGCGCAGGGTTTGCTCTACACAGGGCAAATCTGTGCCATTTTGCAGCATATCGTGTGCAAGCTTGGTTGGCCGGATTCCCGTCAAGCTGCCCCAGGGCGGATGATAGCCGCTTTCCGATACCAAAAGGGCATACAGTGCAAGCTTATAGCCCCGCTTGATACGGCGTTTATGCTCCAGCGCATCCCCCTGGCGGGTGATGGCCAGGCTTTTCTCCTGCCCCTCATGGCCGGCTGTAAAATGCCAGCCCTGATCTGTTTCCCGGCAATCCAGAACATATTGCCCCGGCTCCGCAGCCTGGGCCTGGGCGATGGCATCCTGCGGATAAAAAATGCGCATAACCTCGGCCACTTCGTTATAAAACGCCGGGTTATCGATCAAAATCAGTCGGTCACTTTTCATTGTCAGCAACTACCAAAGAACGGGTTGTATTGCAAAATGGCGCGTGGGCTGGTCATCATCCCGTGGCCCGGGAAGAAAAAGCTATCCGCCGGGGCGGTCAACAGCTTACCCTGAATAGCCTCCATCAGGCCATACATGCTGCCCCCGCCGGGTAAATCCGTGCGGCCGATGCCGTTTGCAAAAACGGCGTCACCCACAAAATATGCATTGCCCACCGAATAAACGCTGCTGCCCGGGGAATGCTGGCCGATATGGGTAACGGAAATATCCATCTGGCCGACGGTAAGATGCTGCCCATCCTCCAGCAACACATCGGCCGCCCCCACCGTAAAGGGGTGGCCCGTCAGCGTGGAAGCATTCAAAGCGGCATCCTCCAGCAAAGGGGCATCCAGTCTATGGATATAAACCGGCGCACCGGTTTTTTCTTTTAGTTTTTGCACGCTGGCAATATGGTCAAAATGCCCATGCGTCAGCAAGATGGCCTCTACCTTGGCCTTCATATCGGATAATTGCGCCAGCATGCGCTCTACATCCATGGAAGGATCGATGACAGCGGTTTTGCGTGTGCTGTTGCAAATGATGGCATAGCCATTTTCGGATGCATCCATGCTGTCATAGCGGCGTACCAGTATCATGTTAACTCCCCCTTATGCCTTGGTATCCAGCCAAATGGTGACCGGCCCATCGTTGACAAGCGACACCTGCATGTCGGCCTGAAAAACCCCGGTTTCCACCGGCAGGCCTTCCTCGCGCATGCGCGCAACAAAATCATCAAACAAGCCTCGAGCATGGTCTGCCGGGGCAGCCCCAATAAAAGAAGGGCGAAAACCGCGCGTAGCATCCCCATACAGGGTAAACTGCGATACCAGCAGCAGGCTGCCATCGATATCGCGCACGCTTTTGTTCATCTTGCCCTCCGCATCCTCAAAAATGCGAAGTCCGGCCAATTTATGGGCCATCCAATCGATATCCTTTTGCCCATCCTCCTGGCAAAAGCCCACCAGCACCATCAGCCCACGCCCGATCTGGCCGACGATTTGCCCTTCTACCTCCACCTTGGCCGTGGCGGCACGCTGTACCACGCAGCGCATATCCCTGCCCCCTATAATTTAGGATTGTTTGCCGGTGCGGTGTACCTGCTGCACCCCGCTGATGCGTTTTAAACGGTTGACGATCTGCGCCAGCTGCTGGGTATCGGAAATTTCGCAGACCAGGTTAATAATGGCCAGCCCATTTTGCGCCATATGGGCATTGACCCCCAAAATAGGCACCCCCATATCCGACATGGCAATGGAGATATCCGCCAGGATGCGCGCACGATCCTGCGAAACAATGTGGATTTCCGCCTTAAAGGAAACCGGCGCTGCCGCATTATCCCAGGAAACCTCCACCAAACGATCCGGCTCAATATTAGGCGCGTGCATGTTGGGGCAATCGGCGCGGTGAACGGAGACGCCGCGGCCCCGTGTAATATAACCAATGATATCATCCCCGGGCACGGGGTTGCAGCAGTTGGAAAAACGCACCAGCATATTTTCCTCGCCCTTGACGCGCACGCCCTGCGAGGAATGCCCGCCCTGCGGCGGCGCATGCACAGGCGTAAGCGATCCCGCTGCAGGGGCCAGCGGCGGTGCTTCGGTGCCCATATCGCGCTTGTAAGCTTCGATCAGGCGCATCAACACTTGATTGGTGGTCAGCCCACCGCAGCCTACGGTAGCATATAAATCGTTGATGCTGGACATGGAATAGCGCTTGAACATGGGCTGAAGGTATTCCTCTTTCAGCAGCTCAGGAAGCGTATACCCCAGGCGCCGCGCCGCACCTTCCAGCATATCCCGGCCCTTGATGATGTTTTCTTCTTTATCTTCGCGCTTAAACCAGGCGCGTATCTTGGATTTGGCTTCCGATGTGCGCACAAAATGCAGCCAATCCCGGCTGGGGCCGCGGCTGGTGTTGCTGGTGATAATTTCGATAATTTCCCCGCTTTTCAGCGGCTGATCCAGCGGAATAATGCGCCCATTGGCCTTGGCGCCCACGCAGCGGTTGCCGATGGCACTGTGAATGGAGTAAGCAAAATCCACCGGGGTAGCCCCCACCGGAAGGTTGATGACATCGCCTTTGGGGGTAAATACAAACACCTCATCCAAAAAGAGGTTGGTTTTCAGCACATCCAAGAAATCCTGGGCATCCTGTAAATCACTCTGATCCTCCATAAACCGGCGGAACCAGTTCAGGCGTTTATCGACACTATTGGGGGATGTAACGCCTTCTTTATACATCCAGTGTGCCGCGATGCCATACTCAGCCATCTGATGCATTTCAAAGGTGCGGATTTGAACCTCAAAGGGAATGCCATATCGCCCAATAACCGTGGTATGCAGCGATTGATACTGGTTGGCCTTGCTAACGGATATATAATCCTTAAACCGGCCGGGAATGGGTTTCCAGATGGTATGCACCTCGCCCAGCACCGCATAACAATCCTTAATCTCCGGCACGATGACGCGGAACGCAAACACATCATAAATCTGGTCCAGCGTGCGGTTATTCTTTTTCATTTTGCGGTAGATGCTGTATAGGTGCTTGGTACGGGAATTAATCTCAAAGGGCGAAATTCCCAGGGAAACCGTATGATTATATAATTCCGTGCGCACGGCAGCCATCCAGGGCTCGCGCTCGGCCAGCATTTTTTCCAGGGCATCCTTCAGGCTTTCATAATCCGCAGGATGCAAAAATTTAAAGCATAAATCCTCCAGTTCGGAACTGATGCGGAACATCCCAAGCCGATGCGCCAGGGGGGCATAAATATCCAGCGTTTCCTGGGCAATCTGTTTCTGGCGGATGGGATCCTGGTATTCCAGGGTCATCATATTATGCATGCGGTCTGCCAGTTTGATGATAACCACCCGCATATCCTGCGCCATGGCCAGCAGCATCTTGCGAAGGGTTTCGGCATTGCGTTCCTCGCGCGATACAAACTTAAGCTTGCCCAGCTTGGTCAGGCTTTCAACAAGCGTGGCAACATTGGTGCCGAATCGGGCGATCAGATCCTCCTGCGTCAGGCCGCAATCCTCGATGACATCATGCAGCAGGCCCACCGCGATGGATTCATAATCCATATGCATATCCATCAGAATGTCCGCCACATGCACGGGGTGGATAATATAGGGCTCCCCGCTCATGCGTTTTTGGCCGGCATGGGCCTGCTCGGCAAGCGCCAGCGCATCCAGCACAAGCGCAGCCTGATTTTCCGGGAACTGCGTTTTAATGCGGGCCTGCAGAGCAGTAATTTCCTTTAGTTGTACATGTTCTTCCATGGCTTAATACTTGATAGCGGCATCTACATCATAAGCCGCCAGGCCATCCCGGCCCCCCAGCATGGTAATTTCCAGGGCAAACCGCACAGCAACGATCTTGGCGCCCAGCTTTTCAAGCAGCTGGCAGGTGGCTTCAGCCGTGCTGCCCGTAGCCAGCAGATCGTCCACGACCAGCACGCGCTGTCCCTCCCGGATGGCATCCCGGCTAATCTCCAGCACTTCACCGCCGTATTGCGTGCCATAGCGGAAGGTTACCACCTCGCTTGGCAGCTTTCCCGCCTTGCGTACGGGCACAAAACCGGCGCCAAGCTTCATCGCCAGCGCGCCGCCCAGCACGAACCCACGCGCTTCCGGCCCAACGATCGCATCGATATCCAGGGTGTCCAGGCCCTTTTCCATACGGCCGATCAACTCTGAAAAAGCTTGTGCATCGGCCATAAGCGGCCCCAAATCATAAAAGCGCACACCCTCCCGCGGAAAATCCGGAATGACTCGCACAAAGTTCTTCAAATTTGTCATTTCTGCCAACCCCTTCAATTTTATCTTAGCTGCCGGCCACAGCCAGCGCATCCACCCAAACCGTCGGGCTGCCAAAGCTGCTGCCCGAGGCGGGCGAGAATATCAAATCATTGCCTAAGGATACGATATGGGACAGCATATCAATAAAGTTCCCGGCAACGGTTACCTGTACCACCGGCGCGGCCTTTACCCCATTTTCTATCCAAAATCCCTTGGCCAGCAGCGAAAAATCCCCGCTGACGGTATTACATCCCGCATGGAGGCCGGAAACCTCGCATACATAAAGCCCGCGCCCCATGCCGGCCATCATATCCTGCGGCGTAGATACGCCTGGGGCCAAATAAAAATTGGAAGGCGCAATCCCAATGCCGCCGGTATAACCATATCGCTGCGCGTTTGCGGTGGTTTTCACCCCCGCACGGGCGGCCGTTTTACGGTTGTGTAACAAAGTGCGCAACACACCGCCATCGATAACGGGCTTTCTTACCGCTGCCACGCCCTCGCCATCAAACACGCATCCCGCCAGCCCGCCTTCCAGCGCCGGGTCATCGATCAGGGAAATCTGCGGGGCGGCTATCTGCTGCCCTTCCCTGTCCCGAAGCAGCGAAAGCCCATGCTGCGCGTTTTCCGCAGAAAAAATGCCGCTAAAGCTTTCTATCAAATCGCACATGGCGTAGGGATGGAACAGCACCGGAAACCTGCCTGTCGAACACGGGCGGGCCCCCAGGTAATCGGCACCGTTTGCAACCGCCTCCTGCGCCAGGGTTTCCAGATCAAAAACCGCAGGGTCAAGCCCGGCCCTGAACGCAAAGCCCTCCCGCTTTTCGTCTCCTCTTACCAGCATGGGCATGGCATATGCCATACAGCTGCCGCGTGCATCCGTTAAATGAAGCCCGCTTGAATTGACCAGCACACTTTCTTTGACCGCGGTGGACAGCGTGCAGTGCTGAACCGATTCAACCCGGCCATCCTCAAGGCACAAGGCTTCCAGGCGCAAAACATCTTCCATTTTCTGCGCGGGGGTATACGCCAAAAGAGAAGGGGATACCGGCTGAGGGGCGCGATACTGCCCGCTTCCCTCAAAAAAGGGCTGCTCCTCTTCCTCCAGCACTTCAGCCTGTTCCCGGGCGCGGGCAATCAAAAAATCGATATCCCCATCGGTTAGCGATTCCGAGTAGGCGCTGCCGATCTTGCCGCCCACGCGCACACGCAGGGAAACGCCCTGGCCGGTCGATACCTGGTAGGCATCGATAGCCCCTTTATAGGCTGTTACCTGAAAACGGTCGGAACGGGAAGCATAGGCCTCCGCTTCATCAAGCCCGGCCTTTTTAGCAGCGGCTATCAGCTTATCCGCAAAAGCATCCAGATTGTTCATCCTTTTCGCCCCCCTACCGTAAGCTCGCTGACACGAATGAGGGGTTGCCCCACATCGGTGGGTATGCTTCCGCTTTGCGAGCCGCACATGCCCTGGCCGAAAGCCAGATGCTTGCCCACCCGGTCGATTTTCATCAACACCTCGCTGCCGCGGCCAACCAGCGTCGCCCCGCGAACCGGCCGGTCAATGGCGCCGTTTTTGATCCAATATCCTTCCCGCACAAAAAAATTAAATTCACCCGTGGTCGGCGATACGCTTCCCCCACCCATGCGCTTGGCATAAAGGCCATCGGGCATGGAGGACAGGATGGCCTCATCCTCATCCTGGCCGGGGGCAATGAAGGTGTTGGACATACGGGACGTAGGCGCATAACGATAATCCTGCCGCCTTCCGCAGCCGTTTATGGCCATTCCCATGCGCCTAGATCCCATTATATCGATAAGGTAACTTTTTAAGATACCGTTTTCAATCAGCACATTGCGCTGGGTGGGGTTACCCTCGTCATCGATATTGCTGCTGCCCCACGCATTGGGGATGGTGCCATCATCGATGACGGTAACACAAGGCGCTGCGATTGCCTGCCCCAGCTTTCCGCAAAATTCCGATGCCCCGCGCGATACGCTGGTGGCCTCCAACGAGTGCACACAGGCCTCGTGGATGATAACGCCGCCAAACCCGTTTTCAATGGCTACCGGCACGCGCCCTGCCGGGCATTCCTCGGCATGCAGCATGGTATGGGCCATGCGGGCGGCGCTCTGCCCCATTTTTTCCACATCCAGGTGCTCCAGCAATTCGCCCCCCACCATGGCGCCTGTACTTTCAGAACCCGTCTGGTTTTGGGTACCGCTGGAGGCCACGGCCGAAACCATAAAGCGCGTGCGCACGCGCCTATCGCTGGTATACAGGCCCTGGGTATTGGCTATAGTCACACGCTGATCGGTTTCCTGCCAACTGGCAGAAGCCTGCGCAATCTCGCCATGATAACCCTTGGCCGCAGCATACGCGCTTTTAAGTGCTTCCACCTTCCGGCCAATGGCCATATTTCCCGGGACATATAAAATGGGGTGTATGTTCTTGCCAACGCGCTCTATCAAGGCAACCTCACCTTGCGTGCCGGCCTTCCCCAGCGCGATCGCGGCACGGGAAGCGGTTTCCAGCAGCCCCTCCAGCCGGGTATCGCTGGTATAGGCATAGGCCGACAGGGTGCCCTTCATTACGCGGATTCCAGCGCCATGCTCCCGCCCGCTGGTAGCAGACTGGATGCGCCCGTCCACCAAGGCAATCTGGCCTACATCGGTATCTTCGTAGAAGATCTCGGCAAAATCCCCCCCGTAGCTGAGCGCCCGGGCGAGGGCTGCCTGGGCATCCGCCGGATGCAGCATGGCTTAACTCCCCCCATAGATGATTAAATTTATACTATTATACGCTTCGCGGCATTTGGCCGCAAGTCACCCTTGAAACGTGTGCCCGCACATGGTAGGATACCCATGAGATTAAAACGGAGGGAACCCATGGATTTATTTGATGCTTCTGCCGGGCGCATGGCCCCCCTTGCAGACCGTATGCGTCCGCGCACGCTGGATGAGTTTATCGGCCA